>USKE01000131.1 GCA_900555165.1 uncultured Porphyromonadaceae bacterium
TAAAATACCTCCTGCTGATCGGATGAAGCCGCTGAGGCCGAAGCTGCCGCTGAATAAATCCGCGACAACCATCACCCAGATAAAATGCCCCGCCCCATCGCGGGGTATTTTTATTTGCGGCTACGACTAACACCCCCAGGCGCCCGCAGAAAACAAAAAATAGCGGCAACGCACTATTAAGAGTAATAGCGTGATTTTCTGCATAATACGTGGGGGTAGCCACAAAAAATCACGTTAACAAAAGTTAAAACCCACTTAAACTATTGCCAGGTCAAAAATAATGCCTACCTTTGCAATGTCAAAAGGGAACAACCCCGGAGACAAGCTAAGAGAAGCTTAAAAATGGCGATTTAGTGTAGTGGCCTAGCACGCCACCCTCTCACGGTGGAGACCAGGGTTCGATTCCCTGATTCGCTACAAAAAGAGACACCTGAAGGGTGTCTCTTTTTGTTTATCACCACACCACCCGCCACGCCTTTGTCGGTCACCGATATTCCACTTCACATCTCGGCTACCCTTCTCATCTTTGCACACGCGCTCCGCTAAACACACGGCCCTATGTAACGTATGTGACGTATGCAACGGATGTGATGTATGTGACGGATGTGACGTATTGAAACACCACCCAACGTTTCGGGGGGGCCAAAACTGACAGCATGCGGAGCGCTGCAAAATTTCCAGCCACAGGGTTTGTTCCCGCGCCGGACTTCAGTCCGGCATGCACCATGCCATTTCATTGCGGCCAGATGATTTTTCACGATAAATGCGAACACAAGTTGATTTCGGGGGCGCAAAATTTGCGTGTCTGACATTTTTTGGTTAACTTTGCGCCCTGAATAATCACCGTTTGACTTATAAACTTGTCGCGTACAAGAAAATAAACAACTCAAAGATATGAAAAGAACATACCAGCCCTCGAACCGTAAGAGAGTCAACAAACACGGTTTCCGCGAACGCATGGCTACTGCCGACGGCCGTAAAGTGCTTGCCCGTCGTCGCGCCAAAGGCCGCGCTCGCCTCACCGTTTCTGACTCGCTGGGCCGCAAATAATCCCCTCGTGGCATTATTGAAACCCTGAGAAAGTGTTTTCACGCAAAACAGTTTCCAAGTCTGCCCCCATCCCGACTTTCATCAGGATGGGGGAAACTATTTATTTATGAAATGTGTTCCCGTCATAAAGCGGGAATTCACTCCCGGATGTAAAAGACTTTTCTGAAATGAGCGATAACGCGGCCTTCTGGACCACCCCCACACAAAGTGCCGACAATCCCGAAAACCTGATCATGGTGACGGGGCGGCGCGACGTCGACAAGTTCCGCACAAATCCGCGGTTCATATACCGCGTGGATGTAACATGGCCCTACAAGGCCGACAAAAGCGGCATGCCAGGTTTCGAGGAATCGAAAATCATGGAACAGGTCACCGACAGCCTCAACGCGGTCTTCAAGAAAGACCCGGTGGCCGTGATGACAGGCATCTACACCGGCGACGGCAAACGCGACTGGGTGTTCTATACGTTGAGTCTGCACATCTTCCAGCGCAAATTCAACCAGGCGCTTGAGGGTTTGCCGGCGCTCCCGCTGGAATTTCATGCCGAAGAGGATCCCGACTGGGAGGAATACCGCAATATGTGTGACCTCACCGAAATACCCGACGAAGAATGACTGAGACCGACATCATAACCCGCTATTTCCCGGGGCTCACGGAAACGCAGATGCGCCGTTTCGCCGAACTCGGCCCACTTTACCGCGAATGGAACGAGAAGGTGAACGTGGTTTCGCGCAAAGACATCGACAACCTCTACCCGCACCATATCCTGCACTCGCTTGCCATCGCGAAACTGTTCTCGCCGGTGAGCGGCACCGAGATTCTCGATCTCGGCACAGGCGGGGGTTTCCCCGGAATACCGCTGGCCATAATCTGGCCCGACGTGAAGTTTCACCTCATAGACCGCGTGGGCAAGAAAATAAAAGTTGCATCGGAGATCGCGTCGGCCATCGGACTCGAAAACGTGACCTTCCAGCACGGCGACATCGGCGAGTGCCACCGCAAGTTTGACTATGTGGTGAGCCGCGGCGTAACCGACCTCGAGAAACTGGCGCCCATGGCGCGCCGCAACATTTCCCCGCGCCACCGCAACAAACTGCCCAACGGCCTCATCTGCCTGAAAGGGGGCGACCTGACTGACGAGGTGAGCCGGTCCGGAGCATCACGCGACCTGCTGGAGCAACCGCTTTCGGAGTGGTTCGCCGAGCCTTTCTTCGAGACCAAGAAACTGATTTATCTGCCCTGCTGACCGTAGCGCCGGTAGGGGCATGACTAAAGAATATGTGATTATGGAAATCAAACGCTTTGTCTGCAACATCTTTGACGAGAACACATACGTGCTCTGGGATGACGCCTCGCGCGAGGCGGCAATTGTCGACCCCGGCATGGCCGACACGTCAGAAGAAAAGGCCATCGACTCATTCATAGCCGATAACCGCCTGAAAATAAAATATATTCTGCTCACACACGCGCACCTCGACCACACGTTCGGCGCCGCACATGCCAGGGAGGTCTACGGCACCGAGGTGCTGGGGCACAATGGCGACGGTGAACTTGCCCGCAACCTTGACGGGCAGGCACGCATGTTCCACCTCCCCTATCGTTTGAAACCTCTTGAAATCGACCACTATCTCGCCGACAACGAGCGTATCACTCTGGGCACCGAGGAGCTTGTGGCAATGAATCTGCCGGGACATTCCGAGGGTTCGCTGGCATATTACGCCCCGCAGTCTGATTTCGTGCTCACAGGCGATGTGCTGTTCAACAACGGCGTGGGACGCACCGACCTTCCGGGCGGCTCGTCGCAGAAACTTTTCAGCAGTATAATGACGCGCCTGTTCACGCTGCCCGACAGCACCACCGTATTCGCCGGCCACGGCGCGCCCACGACTATCGGCGCCGAAAAAGCACGTTTCTGATTAACCTTAAGAACTGCCGCCGCTGGTACCCGTTTCAGCGCAGGGGTTCGTAGACACGCTCGCCAAGCTGTGTGGCCAGCTGACTGCAGAACTGCTGCCACCGGGCCTGTTTCTGCAGCAGCTCCATCACCCTGGCGATGTCATAGTCGGGTTGCGACTGTAGTGAGGCGATTTCGCGGCGTATCTGCTCGGTCTCGCAACGCGCGGCGTCATATTTAAGTGCAAGCAATGCGCGCGGCACGAGTTCGTCAAGGCGTTTGTCGTCACGCTCGACAGTCGAGTTGTTTTTAGTGAAGATCTTGCTCAGCTGATGGCGCTCAAATATCAGATTGGTCACCAGAGTGCGCACAGCATCGTCAGGATCAGATGACAACATGCGCTCAAGATAGTTCCTGGCAAAACGGCGTAGGTCTTCGGCATATGCCTCTTCGGCACGCTGGGCCAGCAGTTGCTCTCCGGCATGTATCTCGGCCAGATCCTTAGCCTGCGCCTCAAGTTCGCGGCGTCCGGCGGCTATCATCTCGTCGCGGTTCTGCGCTGCAACGAGCAGGGCCCCCTGCCAGTCCTCATCCCAGTTTCGGTCGCGCAACGCAAGAGCCTTCTCATAAATGTGCTGGAAAGCGGCGTTGGTAAATGTCATGTCATCGGCAGCAAGATCATCGGCCACAAAGTCAATGACACGTATGCGCTGCCCCGGACCGTCACCCTCACAAAACTCCTCGCCAAGCTCAAGCATGCCATATTTCAGCACGATGCTGAGCAGGGCACGCTCCTGCGGCGCAAGTATCGTCTCGCGCGAACGGCTTTTCAGCTGCTGCGACTGTGACGCACCGGGTGTAGCCGTGTCCGGAACGGATTGTGTCGGCTGACCGGATGTTTCCATTGCGCCCGGTTCACCGCCAGGTGTCTGCGGCACTACTCCGGGGCCGTGCTCGATTGAATCTATGGCCGCACCACGCTGTGCCTCGCGGGCACGTTTCTCGCGCAACGAGGCGATATCCCTAACCACCTGGCGGTTCAGCACAGCCTCGTCAATTCCGAAACTTATGGCACACTCCTTCACATAGACCTGGCGCTTTATCTCGTTGGGTATCGTGGCTATCGATTGCACGATATTTGAGATAGCGTCGGCCCGGCGGATGGGGTCGGTGGCGCAGTCTTTCAGCAGGATGTCGGTCTTGAACCGGATGAAATCAGTCTCATGCTCGGCGATGTACCGCTCGACCTCTTCCGAAGTGTGCGACTGCGCGAACGAGTCGGGATCGTCACCGTCGGGAAGGAGCAGTACCTTTATGTCGAGCCCCTCAGCCAACAGCATGTCGATGCCACGCAACGATGCCTTTATGCCGGCCGGATCCGAGTCATAGATTACCGTTACATTCGACGTGAATCTGTGTATGAGCCTTATCTGCCCGGGGGTAAGCGATGTACCGGACGACGCCACCACATTCTCCACTCCGCTCTGGTGCATGGAAATCACATCCATATACCCCTCGACAAGGATGCACTTGTTCTGCTTTACGATGGCGCCCTTGGCCTGATAAAGGCCGTAGAGCTCGTTTTTCTTCGAATATATCAGCGATTCCGGCGAGTTGACATACTTGGCCATCGACTTGTCGGTCTTCAGCGTACGGCCACCGAAGGCCACCACGCGGCCCGACAACGTGAAGACCGGATATATCACGCGGCCGCGGAAACGGTCGTAGACGCGCCCGCGGTCGTTGCGCATGCACAGGCCGGTGTCAATCATCACCTGCTCGGGATAACCGGCCTTGCGCGACGCCTCGTAAAGGTCATCCGGTATTTCAAGAGCGTAACCCAGATGAAACCTCTCGATGGCCCAGTCGTTTATGCCGCGCTGACGGAAATATGACAGGCCGATCTCGCGGCCGTCGGGCGTTTCTTTCAGATTGCGCTCGAAATGCTGCATAGCGAAATCGTTGGCGCCGAGCATGGCCTGCCGCGCGTTGTGTTCGTCACGCTCCTCATCGGTCATCTCATGCTCGCGCACCTCGATGTGGTATTTCCGCGCCAGATATCGCAAGGCGTCCCAGTAGCCGAGCTGCTCATGCTCCATTATGAAATTGACCGGACTGCCCCCTTTGCCACAACTGAAACATTTGCAAATTCCCTTGGCCCTCGATACCGAGAACGACGGGGTGCGCTCATTATGGAAGGGGCACAGACCTATATAGTTGGCGCCACGCCTCTGCAGGCTCACGAAATCAGACACAACCTCCACAATGTCGGCTGTGTCGATGATACGCTGTACGGTCTCCCGGTCAATAATCGCTTTTTTCATTTCCAACACAAAGTTAATGAAAAACCGGCACTGCGGCAATATCCCGCGCAGTCATCCGGCAGACCTTACCGGGGCGGTCAGTCCCAGATAGCATGATCTACAATGGTGAACACCGTATCAATCAGGAAGTCACCCCAGGTGTATTTCTCATCATCGTTCTGCGCCGGACCCTGGCTGGACTTCGGCGCGCGCCACACACTGTCAAGGCCGACCGACAGCGACTCGTCAACTATTATGTCAGACCACACGGCACCAGAGATGTCGGCTATCAGCTTGTCAGCCTCAGCGAGGTCACCCTTGTGATTCCTCACAAAAACACCGATCGCGTAGTGGCCATAGCCGTTTGCCACAGGATAACTCACCATAGCCAGATCGCTGACAACTGCACGCACCCCCTCGTTGTCGACCGGGGAAGTACCGGTCTTGTGGAATACCCGCGCCGATTGCGAAGGTATGCCGGCGACAATCCGTTCTCGGCCGAAAGCCGACTCCCGCGCCATCACTGCCTTCACAAGAATATCAGATGCAACAGTGTCTGCAACAAAAAAATCATGCATCCGACTGACAGCCGCGTGCGGAGTCATCTCCGTATGGTCACTCACCCGCGGCGTACCATTCAGGAATCTGTCTGTAAGAATTCGGGCTGCGTTATTGTCATTCATCATAAGACTGTAATCGATAAGAGCCACCGGCGGAATCTCACAACTGGCACTGTCCATAGCGGCCCGCAAAGGACTCCATACATCACGCCGCAGACTGTCGCGGTCAATACGCACCCTGCTGTTCACCAGCTCATCAAAATCATGGTTGCCGGCCACCTCTACTGCCTGAAAAAAGCGGCACATATCAGCCATCCGGTAACCTGCCGTGTCACCGGCAACAATAATCTCCCCTCTCGACGAGTACACGGCCACGCCTACTTGCCTATCACCTATAATTGCACCAAGCCTCTCGTCCAAAGTCACCGACCACCCGCTCACACACCCGCAACAGACAGCCACACCAACCACAATGCCCCGAATAATCTCATGCCACATTTTCATTAAGCCCCGGTACTTCATAATAACCTACAATTAAAGAATTTAATTATAAAATATTATTACTGTCCGCTAAACTTTATAGAGCAGCATAAAAATTAGGGCTGATT
>USKE01000132.1 GCA_900555165.1 uncultured Porphyromonadaceae bacterium
CCGCTATCAGCCGGCCCCCGCTGAGAGCCTATCTGTATTGTGCGATTATAGCCGCGCTGGGGCACTCGGTGCGGTTCTTTCTGATGAACGCGCAGTATGGCCCCGGCATGCACATACTTGCCGCCACGGCGGTGGCCGCGTTCGTGGTGGGACTGCTGGCAGTGTTCCTGTCGCCGGCGGCCAGGGTGCCGGCCGAGACCTGCCTGTTTCCGGCACTGCTGCCGATGATTCCGGGCATATACGCCTACAAGACCTTCGGGGCGCTGGCGCTGTGCGCTTTCGGCAACGGTGAAGAAACGTTCAACCATTATTTTTACCTGTTCGCGTCGAACGGCATGACCTGTCTGGCCATTCTGCTTGTTATGGTTGTGGGTGCAACCCTGCCGATATTCATGTTCGAGAAAATCTCGTTCCAGGCCACCAGGCACCGGAAGTTCCTGTAACCCGTTGGTTTGTACTTGAATGAAAATATGTATCTTTGAGGGATGGAATTGCGTCAGCTGAAATATTTCGTGAAGGTGGCCGAGACCCTGAGTTTCTCAGAGGCGGCCAAAGCGCTGTGTGTGACCCAGAGCACGCTGTCACAGCAGATCAAACAGCTTGAGGGCGAACTGGGCACCATGCTGTTCGCGCGGTCGAGTCACAGCGTGGCCCTGACCGAGGCGGGGGCCGAGATGTTGCCATATGCCCGTCAGACCATAGACTGCGCCCGGCTGTGCGTGACGCGCATCGACGATGTTAACCATCTGGCCGCCGGCACACTCGACATAGGCGTGACCTACTCGTTCAGCCCCATACTGACCGAAACGCTGATTGCGTTCCGCAAAATGTATCCGAATATCAGGCTCAATATCTACTACAGGCCGATGGCCGAGCTGATGGAGATGCTCAAGGGGCGCGGCGTGGATTTCGTGTTGGCGTTCCGGCCAAGCCGGCCGGTCGAGGGGGTGGAGTCGCACATCCTTTTCCAGAACTATCTGGCGGCGATTGTGGGCACGGCGCATCCGCTGGCCTCGCGCGACCGTATCACCCTCGGCGAGCTCGAGCGCTATGAGCTGGCACTCCCGGCACGCGGCCTGCAGGCGCGTAACGCCTTTGACGAGGTGGCGGCCGGCTGCCGGGGGCTGAAGATACGGGTCGAGCTGAACGAGGTAAACATTCTGCTGAAGATAATCCGCCAGACCTCGCTGGTGACGGTGCTTGCCGAGGCCACGATACACAACGAGTCGGGGGTTAAAGCCATTCCGCTCGATTTTCCGGAAAACGAGATGGCCGGTTGCGTGCATACCCTACGCGACGGCTACCGCAAGCGCTCGGCCCAGGAATTCATCCGTCTGCTCAGCGAGTCGCTTGCCGTGCGCGACCGCCAGAACGCCTGGCTGTGACCCCCGGCTCACGCCTGCTTGGCGAGGTAGATCATGTCGCGGAGGGTCACCCCCTCTTCGATGATGGGATGGTCATAGTTGCGTGTGAAGAATCCGGGCACGCGGTGGGTCTCGCGGTAGCCGCATCCGCGGTAGAAACGGAGGGTCGAGGGTGTCTCACCGGTGCCGAGCTGTATGGTCTTGCCCCGGTTGAGGCGCTCGACGTATGAGAGCATGGCGCGCCCGATGCCGCGGTGCCGCATGTCGGCGCTCACGGCCAGGTTCTTTATCTCGACCAGCGAGGGTGACTCGTCGGTGACGGCGCATACCGCCACCAGCCGGTCGTCGAGCCGCGCGGCATAGAGCGTGGCTCGGTCAAGATAGCGGCTTATCATCTCCTCAGACTCGTCGCCGACGAGCAGCAGCGGCATGCAGGGGCGTCGGTCGCCGTCGACGCGTGCGATGGTGATTTCCGCGGTCTGTAAATTACTCGCTGACATGGAAATGCTCTGTTACACCGCCGTGGATTTCGGTGTGGTGGTAGCGGAATCCGCATTTCTCGGCCACGCGGCGCGAGCGGTTGTTGCCGTCGTAAAAGGCAATCCAGAGGTGTCGGCGCCCTTCGGCCCGCGCCTGGGCGCCCACCGCCGTCACAGCCTCCGGCATAAGTCCGCGCCCCCAGAATGCGCGCCCCATCCAGTAGCCGATCTCGGCGTCGTCAGCGGCCACGGTGGCGCTGTGTTCGGGCGTCGGGGCCACCAGCCCGCAGCATCCCACGGGCTCACCCGTCTCTTTCAGCACCACGGCATAGACGTACGGGGTGTTGAACACAGTCTCGATTATCTGCCGGCTCTGCTCGACCGACTCATGCGGCGGCCATCCGGCCGGCGTTCCCACCTCGGGGTCGCGCGCCAGCTCATATAGCGTCCCGGCATCCGCGGCACACCACGCCCTCAGCACCAGCCTTTCGGTCTCGATTCTCTTCTCCATATCTGCAAATATAGCCAAAAAAATAGCGCTGTTTAGGTTACATGCAACGCAAAAATCGAGCGTCGGCGAGATGTTGTGGTGCAACTATTTGAATTGCAGGTGGTAAGAAGTAAAAATTGAAAAATCCAAACAATTAAAATGCCGTTTTTCGTAAAAATCCAAACAATTAAATCGGCGAAATCCGTAAAAATCCAAAGACTTCGGCATGGAAATGGTGGGTGTACGAAGAGAAACGGCGGAGAATCACGGGTGAAAAAGGGGGTGGTGACAGCGGGGATTTGGCGGTGTGGGGCGCGTTGGCTACCTTTGCAGATTTATCAAAACGCAACAAGATGAATCATGAAGAAATCAATGCCCTGGCCGAGTCAATGCGACGCAGGGCTGCGGAGGTGCTTGATGCCTCGGGAATCGCCAGGGTGTGGCGCGAGGCCGGGTGCCGGGTTAACATCGTGGGTTCGCTCAGGATGGAGCTGCTTGCCGCCCACCGTGACATTGACCTGCACGTCTATTCGGCAGGGGTGAAACCCGCCGGGAGTTTCGCCGTGATGGCTCGTGTGGCCGCTGATCAGCGTGTCACTGAAATCCGCTGCATCAACGGTCTGGCCACCGACGAGCACTGCATCGCCTGGCATGTGACATTCCGTGCCGACGACGGCCTTGACTGGCAGATCGACATAATCCACATCGAGGAGGGAACGCGCTACGACGGCTATTTCGAACGCATGGCCGACCGCATCCTTGAGGTGATGACCCCGGCCCGGCGCGACACCATCCTGCGCCTGAAGTTCGAGACACCCGCCGACCGCGGCTACCACGGCGTGGAATATTACGAAGCCGTAATCGCCGACGGCGTCACCACCCTCGCCGACCTCGACCGCTGGGTCACCGCCCACCGCGCCCGTCCTCCCTACTACTGGATTCCCTGACCATCCCCACAAAAGATTATGTTTGCGAAAAATTATTTTTCGCAAACATAATCTTTGTGTATCGCACGGGCATGTCGGAAACGTCAGAATAAATGAATCCAGGAGTAATGTTTCCGGTTAGGGAGGTAGGTTAGGTCGTTTCCATGCCGGTAGGCCTCGCGTTCAAATGAGATGTTGTAGTATGCTTCTTTCCAGTTCCTGTATTTGAGGCATTTCACACACCACTCGATCAGATAGATGATATAGAACGGAACGAACAGCAGTTCACGCTGCTGTGCGGTGTGAATCTTTTCGTGATTGATTACGTATTTGTCAATCCAGCCTGGATCTCTCGCCCAAAACGTGCCGAACAGGTTCACACAGAACCCCTCTGGTATCAGTCTGCTTTTGATAATCATGTACTCTTTGGGTTGATACAATGAAATGCTGAAGACAATCGCTCTGTCCGGTTCCCGCGAATAATCCGGGGAAACGGGGCCGGGGGGTCAGAAGGTGTACTGGAGGCCGAGCTCGAGGTTGGTGTTGAGGGCGAAACCGATGCCGTTGACGCCGTCGTAGTGGGTGTAGCGGAGCAGGGTGGTGCGGAGGGTGAGGGCGAAATGATCGTTGAGGTTGATGAGCATGCCGGGGCGCAGGGCGGCAACGAATCCGCCGACTCCCGACCCGCCTGCCGACTGGTGTTCGTAGCCCATGGCAAGCTCGCCGAAGAAGTCGATTATGCCGGCGTGGGCGAATGTGCCGCGGAGGTAGGGGAGGACGGAGACTGTGGTGACGCCGGTGCCCCCGAGATCCTGGTATTTGACGCCGACCGATGCGCCGACGGCCCATGTGGGGTTGAAGTAATAGCCGGCTTCGGGGGCTATGAGGAATGCGGAGTTGGTGAGAGAGCCTCCGTCGGCGCTCGCGTGTTCTACGCCTATGCCGACTGTGCCGCCCACGTAGGCCTGGGCGCTGGCGCCTAACGAGATGCAGACAAGCATCAGAATTGCTAATAATTTTCGCATGATGTGATGGTTTGTTGTTGATAATGTGTGTTAATGCCGCAATGACACGAACGCGATGCCGTGAACGGGTTTCGCGCTTGTGTCATTGTGGTGGTTGCGTTCAGGCTACTGCCCGTAGCGTGGTGTCAGAAGTAGAAGTTGACGCTGCGGGGATAGTAGAGGAGGCCCGAGCCGACTTGCTGGGCGATGGCCTCGCCCATCGAGTTGGCCACGATGGCCAGGGCGAAACGGAGGGTCGAGGCGGGGCCGTTGGCGGTGATCACACGGTCGAGGGCCACAACGGGGGCGTCGCGGCGTATGGCTTTGTCGAGGCCGCTCTCCATGCCGGGGTAGCAGGTGGCCTCAAGGCCGTCGAGGATGCCCAGGGGTGCGAGCACCACGGCGGGCGAGGCGCAGATGGCGGCTATCTTGCCCGAGATGGCCTGTGCCTTGAGCAGGGTGGTGAGGGGCTCGAAGGCGGCCAGGTTTGTGGCGCCGGGCATTCCGCCGGGGCAGATGAGCCATTCGGGGGTGATGAAGTCGGTCTGCTCGAAAAGGCAGTCGGCCTCTACGGCCACGCCGTGGGCGCCGCGTACTATTTTGTTGCCGGTGATTGACACGGTTTTGATGTCCATGCCTGCGCGGCGCATGATGTCGACGGTAGCAAGTGCCTCGATTTCCTCGAAACCGGTGGCGAGAAACAGATAAGAGGTGTTCATGTTAGGTTGTTATGACGATAATTTTTGGTTGGTTATTTTATATATAGGGTTGTAAGTTTGGTTGTTGAGGGTGTAACAATCCGGAGGGGCGTTTTGTTCGCCGGAACTCCGGATTTTTTTCGCGGGGGTGTGGACGACGCCCGGGGGGCGGCTCAGCGCTCGGCGCGCATGGGGTTGCTGAGGAAATCTTCGTAGGCCAGGCGCAGACCGTCGGCGAGCTCGGTCTTGTAGGTCCAGCCCAGTGCGCGGGCTTTCGATACGTCAAGGAGTTTGCGGGGGGTGCCGTTGGGCATTGAGGTGTCCCAGAGGATGCGGCCGGTGTAGCCCACGGTGGAGGCAACCAGCTCGGTGAGTTCGCGTATGGTTAGCTCGCGGCCCGAGCCGGCGTTTACGGTCTCCTCGCCCGAATAGTTCTGCATCAGGAAGATGCAGATGTCGGCCATGTCGTCTACGTAGAGGAATTCGCGTAGCGGCGAGCCGTCGCCCCAGCAGGTGACTTCGGTGGCGCCGCTGACTTTTGCCTCGTGGAAACGGCGTATCAGCGCGGGCACCACGTGCGAGTGCATGGGGTGGTAGTTGTCGTTGGGGCCGTAGAGGTTGGTGGGCATCACCGAGATGAAGTCGGCGCCATACTGGCGGTGCAGGTACGAGCAGTAGCGCAGGCCCGAGATCTTGGCCAGGGCGTAGGCCTCGTTGGTCTCTTCAAGTGCCGAGGTGAGCAGACAGCTCTCGGGCATGGGCTGTGGCGCCATGCGGGGGTAGATGCATGACGACCCCAGGAAGAGCAGTTTGCGGCATCCGCTCTGCCAGGCGGCGTGGATGACGTTCATCTCGAGCATCATGTTCTGGTACATGAAGTCGGCCGGAGCCTTGCGGTTGGCCTCGATGCCGCCGACTTTGGCGGCGGCGAGGAACACATACTCGGGGCGCACTTCGTTGAAGAAAGCCTCGACGGCGTCCTGGCGGGTGAGGTCGAGCTCGGAGTGCGTGCGGGTGACGATGTTGTTGAATCCCTGGCGGCGCAGCTGCCTGATGATTGCCGAACCTACCATGCCGCGGTGTCCGGCCACGTATATGAGCGAGTCTTTTTCCATTGCTGTTGTGTCGGGTTTAGGGTTAGCGGTCATCATCGTCGTCCTCCTCCCAGATGCGGGCGGCGCGGCGGTCAGACTGTTCTTCGAAAGTGTCGGATAGTTCCTCGTCGCTGTCGAAGTGTTTGAGTATGTGGCGCGAGAAGAGGTGATGCAGTCCCAGGCGCACATCCTTCACCATCTCGCGCACGGGGGTGATGATGGGCTTGAACGACTGACGCGAGTCGGGGGTGAATATCAGCAGGCGGCCGTGGTGGCACTTGATGTCGAGGATGTTGTTCATCATCATCGGCTCGCCGTC
>USKE01000133.1 GCA_900555165.1 uncultured Porphyromonadaceae bacterium
TCCCCCGAAACCGGTATCGACAACGTTATCGCAGGCGAGGCTGACGCACCCGTGAAATACTTCAACCTGCAGGGCATCGAGGTCGCAAAACCCGCTGCCGGTCAGGTAGTGATCCGCAAACAGGGCAACAACGCCACCAAGTTCATGGCCCGCTAAGAATAGCCTGAATAAAAATATGCCGGCCCATTCCTCGGGTCGGCATATTTTTTTGTCAAAAAACAACCCGGGCGGCGTGTCATAGCGGCACACCGCCCGGGTTGTTTTTTATTGTTTATGGCCTAACGGTTCAGATGCCGGTGTAGGTCCAGGGCGAGAGGGCGTGGAGCTCGGCACGCACGGCGTCGGTGACATCGAGGGTGTCGATGAACTCGGCAATCGATTCGGCGGTCACATGCGTGTTGGTGCGGGTGAGCTGTTTGAGTGTCTCGTAGGGTTTGGGGTACCCCTCGCGGCGCAAGATGGTCTGGATACCTTCGGCCACCACAGCCCAGGTGTTGTGGAGGTCGCGCGACAGAGCCTCCTCGTTGAGCAGCAGCTTGCCCAGCCCCTTGAGCGTGGAGTGGATGGCTATGACGCTGTGAGCCATGGGCACGCCGATGTTGCGCAGTACCGTAGAGTCGGTGAGGTCGCGCTGCAGGCGCGACACCGGCAGTTTCTGCGACAGGTGCGCATAAACGGCGTTGGCGATGCCGAGGTTGCCCTCGGCGTTCTCGAAGTCGATGGGGTTCACCTTGTGCGGCATGGCCGACGAGCCGACCTCACCGGCCTTGATTTTCTGCTTGAAATACTCCATCGAGACATACATCCACACATCGCGGTCAAGGTCGAGGATGATGGTGTTGATGCGGCGCAGGGCGTCGAACAGAGCGGCCAAATTGTCGTAGTTCGAGATCTGTGTGGTGAAGTCCTCGCGCTTGATGCCGAGGCTCCCGGCCAGGAAATCGTTGCCGAACGAGCGCCAGTCGAAATCGGGGTAAGCCGCATGGTGTGCGTTGAAGTTGCCTGTGGCGCCACCGAACTTGCCCGAAACGGGCACGGCAGTAAGCAGATCGCGCTGCGCGCGCAGACGGTAGACGAACACCTCGATCTCTTTGCCCAGGCGTGTGGGCGACGCGGGCTGACCGTGGGTCTTGGCCAGCATGGCGACGCCGTCCCACTCTTTGGCACGGGCGTCGAGAGCGGCGATAAGCTCGTCAAGCAGGGGCACAAACACCTCGTCGAGGGCATCCTTTACCGACATCGGCACCGACGTGTTGTTGATATCCTGCGATGTGAGGCCGAAGTGTATGAACTCCTTCCACTTGTCAAGCCCCAGGGCGTCAAAGCGCTCCTTGAGGAAATACTCCACAGCCTTGACATCGTGGTTGGTGACCGACTCATGCTCCTTGATGCGCATGGCATCAGCCTCGGTGAATTCCTCGTATATCTTACGCAGGACAGTGTCTGTACCGGCAGGCACGTCGGCCAGCTGCGGAATGCCCAGGCGGCAGAGCGCGATGAAATACTCCACTTCCACCTTCACGCGGTAACGAATCAGGGCGTACTCCGAAAAATACCGGTCGAGTCCCGAGGTTTTGCCGCGATAGCGGCCGTCGACAGGCGAAATCGCCGTCAGTGTGTTCAGCTCCATATATATAATTTATGTTTCCTGCTGCAAAGTTACGAAAAATCCATGTAATCGCCGCCCGCAAAACATGACATATAAAAATTTCTATCAATCAGCTACATACCACCAAGGATGAAAATTTTTCGCAAAAAAGATGTCTGAAAATTTGGCGGGAATCAAAAAAGTCCCTACCTTTGCAACGCTTTTGGAAGCGAGACGGGCGCTTAGCTCAGCTGGTTCAGAGCGTCTGCCTTACAAGCAGAGGGTCGGGGGTTCGAATCCCTCAGCGCCCACCACTCCTTTCAAAAACCGAGTTTTGACCCTGGAGAGGGCATCCCGCCACCTTGACAGTTTTCCGAGGATTGATTTGATCGGAGCATTGTTGCAAAACAGGTTTCGTGCGTCGAAAGACGCAGCAATTGAGCTTTTGGGAATATTTTGGGTGGAAAACCGATTGGAGGCGCCGATAAAGCTCCTTTCCGACGAGGGAACATGATAAACCGGTTCTTGAAACAGAAGCGCGGCCACTGACCGCCGACTTCATACAGATCTCGCCATTCCATAAAGCTTTTTAACAAGGGCGCTTAGCTCAGCTGGTTCAGAGCGTCTGCCTTACAAGCAGAGGGTCGGGGGTTCGAATCCCTCAGCGCCCACCATCACAAAGCGGTGTGTCATTCACGACACACCGCTATTTTTTTTACAGCCCCGGCAGAGGCGCCTCTCTCCGACGAGTCAGACCCGTCGGACATGTCGGACGAGTCTGACCCGATTCCCGACATTTTTACACACAAAAACCGCTTTTGTGCGGCAAAGATTTGGCGATTATTCACATAATTTATAAATTTGCTCAAAATAATCAATCATATTCACCATAGCATCGCTTATGAACCCAAACAACAACTGGCAGCAGCCCCAGCAGGGGCCTAACCAGCAGCCCAATCAGCATCAGCAGCAGTATCAGCAACAGCAGAACTGGGCCAACCCCCAGCCTAACTACCAGAACCAACAGGGTCAGTGGGTACCCAATCCCAACTATCCCAACCCGCAGTTCGGCACAGTAGGTTTCGGGCAGGCCATCAAAATCTGTTTCTCGAAATACGCCGACTTCAACGGACGCGCTCCCCGCGCCGAATTCTGGTGGTTCCAGCTGTTCGCATTCATCCTGTCATGCATACCCATCGTGTGCTTTATAGCCTGGATCGGCCTGCTGCTGCCCCAGCTGGCAGTTACCTGGCGCCGTCTGCACGACATCGGCAAAGGTGGCGGCTGGTACTTCATCTTCCTTATCCCCATCGTCGGCTGGATTCTGCTCTTGGTATGGGAGTGCAAAGAGGGTGAGCCTCACCCCAACCGTTTCGGCCCCAACCCTTACGGCATCAACGACGGCATGGCTCCCTGGCAGTAACCGCTGCCTGGTGGCGACATACCGCAATCAAGAATAACGCGTGTGACAGTCACCTTCACAAACCGTGACTGCCACACGCTCTCTTTCCCACCCTACACCCCGCAACAAGGGGCACACTGCCTATATCATCCTTACAATCTCCTGAAACGCAATCGAGATGCAGAGACTCAACGCGCTATTAACAGCCCTCGCCATCTGTGGGGGAGCCGTTACGACGCCCGCGCAGATAACACTCACGCCGGCCCCCGGAGCCACCGGCACGGAAATAAAGTTCCTGGTCAACACCACATCGGCCACACAGCCGGTGACGGTCGACTTCGGCGACGGCCAGACCACCTATTTCACCATCGACCCGAACCAGCCCCGGAGCAACCGCATGATCTCGGGCACCGTCAAGGGCGCCACCGTTACCGTAACCGGCCGCACCATCACTGAATTCGAGTGTGAGGAGATGGGGCTGACCGGTGTCACCCTGGACGAGATGCCAAATCTCAACAGACTGATACTCTCAGACAACGATCTTACCAGGTTCGAACTAACCGGAACCGTGCCGCTGACAAAGCTCGACCTGAGCCACAACGCACTCTCCAATAGCGTGAGCAGCAACAGCACCCTCTCGCTGGAATTTGCGGGCGAAACCCTCACCGACCTCAACCTGAGCTATAACACCGGCCTGCGATGCCTGCACGCGGGCGCACTCGAGGCGTTGGTATATCTGAGCGCCCACCACTGCCCGCAACTGGGCTCGGTATTCATCTGCGCGCCCGAGGATTCGCATCCTACCCTGCGGTCAATCAACCTCAACAACTGCGATCTGGCACATTTCTACCCGGTCGGCCTGCCCGAACTGCGCACGCTCGAACTCGCCGGGAACGCTCTGGCATCGGGCGCGTTCGACACCGACCCCTTCATACTGGGCGACTATCCGAAACTCACGTCACTCAACGTGTCAGACAATCCGGCCATCTCCGAACTCGACGTGACCCGCTGTCCGCTGCTCGAGCAGCTCCACGTTTCGGGATGCTCGCTCTCGTCACTCGACCTCACGCAATGCCCCGAGCTGATCACCCTCTCGGCCTCGGGCAACAACCTGTCGAGCCTCGACCTGGGCAACAACAAGGAACTGAACTACCTCTACCTGGCCGACAACCCGATAAGCAGTCTTGATTTCGAGAAGATGCTGAAGATACAGGGTGTCGACATCTCAGGCACCGACATCTCGCGTGTAAATCTCTATTACTGCTACTATCTGAAATCATTCGTGGCACGCGGCACGAAACTCGAGTTCGTCGACTTCAACGCCCAGCAGACCGAGCGCATGACCAAAGTCGACCTACGCGACTGCCCTGGATTCACGCCGCTCTCAATGGCCTACACCGTGAAGACCCTGCCGGCGGCACGCACCACCATGAGCACTGACATGT
Source organism: uncultured Porphyromonadaceae bacterium (assembly GCA_900555165.1). Lineage (GTDB taxonomy): Bacteria > Bacteroidota > Bacteroidia > Bacteroidales > Muribaculaceae > UBA7173. The sequence continues at coordinate 4,436 of USKE01000133.1, forward strand.
CGCTGTTCCTGAGCGGCTCGCACCCCGAAATCGCCGACATAACTTATGTCACCGGCCCGGAAATGCACTGGGTCTGCGACTCGGAGGGTGACGGTTCTGCCTCATATCCCGTGGTCAGCGCCACCATACAGGGCGCGGCACTAAACGGCGAGCGTGTCACCGGCACACTCGACCGCCTCTACCCCTACGGAGGCCTCTCGATGGAATATGACCTCGACGTCTACGAGGCCGACGGCGGCAACCGTTTCCTGCTCGCGCAGTGGGAACCCGAGTGGTTCGAGACTGTAACGTCAGTGACCATAAACCTGCGCCGCGGCATACCGGTGCATGTCTACCCCTACCCGGCCGAGGGGAAACGGTTCCGCAGCGTCACCGTAAACGGCAAAGAGATCTTCTCGACCAGTTTCATCGTCGACGAGGCCGCCACGATACAGGTGAATTTCGAGGATAGCGAGAGCGCCGTGTCGTTCACCACCGAAAAGGGACGCGCCCTGTCGTTCCGCGTGGCCACCGCCACCCACGGGGGCAAAGTCGACATCGACTGGGGAACCGGCACACGCACACCCTACACCGGCATCGGGTCATATTCGCTTGCGAAATATGACACCGCGGGCACACGCATCGACGGCACAGCCGCCGGCTCGACAGTCACAGTCTACGGCGACATCACCGCCCTCGACCTCTCGTGCTACGGCGATGTGGGCGAGGAGCTGTTCGGCCTCCCCAACAACCATGTCAGCGCCATAAACACCGCCGAGTGTCCCGGGCTGAAACTGCTCAACTTCTACTGGAATCCGGTAAAGAGCATCGACCTGTCGGCCAACCCCGGGCTTGAGGTGCTCGATGCAAGCTATTCGGCGGTAAAGACACTTGACATCTCGGCAAATCCGGCACTGGTACGGCTAACGGCCTACGCCAACAGCGACGAGTCCGGCGACTCGTTCGCCCGGATTGACGCCATCGACATCGCCAATCACACGGCCCTGCGTTACGTAGACCTGCACAACCAGAACCTTTCGGCGCTCGACCTGACAGGCACACCGGCGCTGACAACCCTGCTGGTGACCAACAACCGCCTGACGGCGCTCGACGTCACCGGCAATCCGGCGCTGACAACCCTCCGCGCCGGAGGCAACCGGTTAACGGCACTCGACCTGACAGCCAACACGGCGCTCACCGAACTGATTCTCGACGGCAACAACCTGACCGCGCTTGACCTGGGCCGAAACACGGCCCTTGAGGAGCTGTCGGTATCGAACAACCTGCTCACAACACTCGACACCCGCAACCTCACCGAGCTCGGATACCTTTATGTAAGCGGCAACGGCCTCTCGGCCGCCGCGCTCACAGACATCTACTATCAGCTGCCGGTGCGCAAGCCCCGCGAGTCAGACAACGACCCCATGGCCGTAAAATCGAATCTCATCGTCACACAGGCCGGTGACCGCGCCGAAAACGACGGCGAAGGGGCCGACGGCTCAATAGCCCGCGCCCGCCAGTGGGAAGTGAATGTCTACGGCACCAACAGCGCCTCTGCAACGGCCTATCTCGATGTCACCGGCAGCCCGCTCGGCTCGGTGACGGTGACTGACGGCGCCGGCAACAGCTACACCCACGGCTCGAAGGTTCCCAAATACGCCTCACTGACCCTCACCCCCTCACCGGCGCCCGGCAACGACTACCTCGGGTTCCGCCTCAACGGCGAGGCGCTCGACCCGGGCACTACATTCATCATGCCCGGCATCTACACCGTGCTGACACCGGTATTCACCGGCGACACCGCCCTTGACAGCGTCGATGCCGACAGCGTGCGCGTATTCATCCGCGACGGCGACATCGTGGTCGAGGCACAGGCAG
>USKE01000134.1 GCA_900555165.1 uncultured Porphyromonadaceae bacterium
ATCATGATGACCCCGGCGGGTGCCCGGGGCACCCCCGCCGTCAGGATCGCGCACGAACGCCACCACCGAGAGATTGGCGGTGTTCCAGGTCTCTTTCTCGGTGGCGCGCACCTCGACGGTATAGTCGAGGGTAGTGTGCACGTGCGAGCGCAGGCTCACGGCATCACCTTCCACGGCTGTGGCCGAGGCGCGGTACACGTGGTTGTGCTCGTAGTCGGCTATGGTGCCGAGCTCCTTGTCGAGCTGACGCGCTATGATATGGTCTTCGGTAATCCAGACATAGAGCCGGCCTGCCAGGTCGGCCGCCGGCATGAGGGTGCCGGTTATCGATATTGTGGCCGGGTCGCCGGGCGCGATTTCAGCCGAAAGCTCCATGCCGAGGGTTGTTTCGCGTGCAGCCTCGGCGCGGATGGCGTCGCTCCACTCGTCGAAGTTCATGGCACCGCCGCGACCGTTCACCACCCCCTTGGGCCATTCGTCTATGCCGTAGCGGTTGTTGAAGGTGTCGCCTTCGGGCTGCATGAGCCCCGGGCGCCGTGCCGTGCACGAGATGCCGAAATCACCGGCGTGTATGCTCACCGGTATCAGCGCGTCGCCGTACTGTGAGAGCAGTGTCTCGATCTCTTTGTGGGCCGAGGGGCAGTTGGGGCAGTTCTGTCCGGTAAATTCTTCGAGCAGAACTGCGCGCTGCGGAGCCACGCTGTCGATGGGTATGAAACGCTCGTCCTCGCTGATGTCCGAGCAGGATGCCAGGGCGACGGCGGCTATGACGGGGAGAAAGATTCTTTTCATCATGATTCTTGGAGTATTCTGTTTAGAATGTTCAGGTGCGTGCATGCTCAGAAAGTATAGGCGTATGACACCTGGAAACCGTGTGTGGGGGGCACGCGGCGGCAGACACCGCCCGCGCAGCTGATTCCTTCGCGTGTGCGGCCGTAGCTGGCCATGAGGCGGTTCGAGCGGTAATTGCCTGTTATAGCGAAATTGTAATAGTGCGTGCCGGTGTCGCCGCAGTTCCACATGTCACTTGCTGTGAGCATTATGTACGGTGCGATCGACAGCTCAAGCAGGCCGTAGAGCCAGTCTTTCTGGTCCTGGCAGGTGTGCAGGTACTGAAGTTCGTTGCGCAGGGTGAAACGGTTGTCGATTTTCCATTTCGTGTCAACGACGAAGATGTTGGTGTTGATGCGGCCGCCTTTGTGCTCGATTACCTGCTTGTTGTACATCTGGTTCATGTACATGAAATTCTGGGTCACGCTTGCCGACCATTTCTTCTCTACCTGCAGGTTTACGTCGTGGTAGTATGCCTCGCCCATGCCGAAGAATGTTGTCTTCGAGCCGTCGGTGCCGATGATTGTGCTGCCGGTTATCGGCTGAGGATATTTGTGGTCGAGGCCGCGGATGTAGCTGAAATTCAGCTTGACCTTGGTGCCGTAGCGACCTCCGAGGGGGGTGCGGCGTTTGAAGTTGTAGGCGAAAGTGCCCTGGAAGGCCCACTCGCCCGGAGCGGCCTGTGTGGCGTAGGGGTAAAGCGCCGGCAGGGCGTATGTGTGCAGATAGGCGAAGGCTGGCATGTTGTTTATGAAACATGACGTGCCCGACATCATGCGCTGGCTGCGGAAGGCCATGTTCTCGCTGCGTTTGGCCTGCAGCAGGGCGCTGATGCCCGATTTCGACCATGAGGCGCTGAGCATCACGGCTGTGCCTTTGCCGTAGGTGTAGTCGTTGTCATACGACGGATCCTGCCCTTTCCAGGCGAACTCGCCCATGACATCGAAATTGCCTTTGTGCAGGTGCGAGCGCAGGTCGAAGGCGCTGACGCATTTGGGCACGTTCAGGCGGTAGTCGACCCCCGAGATGGTCTGGCCCGGGGTCGATTCATGTTTCAGCACGTATGACGCGCCGAAGTTCCAGATCAGGTTGTGTTTCTGAAGACGGGGGAAGAGCTGTTCGAGCGAGAATTCGGCGTCGGCGCCATATACCTGCGACGATTTCTTCCAGTCCCAGTAATGACGCTGGAGGCCGCCAAGAGCCGTAAGCCTCACGCCGGGGATGGCGTTCACGCGCAGGCGGCCGCCTCGCAGCGAGTTGTCGATACCCAGGGCGCGTTCCTCGTATGTGCGCAGTATGAAACCGCTGCCGAACTGCTCATAGAAGTCGCCGGCGGTAAGCTCGAAACCTTTGTAACGCCCCTTGGCATAGATATGTGGCACACCCCACCCTTTGAAATCCTTTTCATAGCCCGGCAGCGGCCACTTCATGAACTCGAGCCGTGCGCCGGCGTCGACGTAACGACTGATCATGTTGAGGTCGGCGTAGGTGTTGAACAGTATGTCGTGGTCATACGTGCCGGTGTTTATGGCCTTGTCCTCCTGGGGGAAGAGCACGTCGGCCTGCACGCTTCCGTGGAAACTGACACCGTTGTCACCTCCGATATTGAACGCCGAGGCCGCCAGCGGCATAGCCGCAAGCGCCAGTGCTGTGTATCGTGCCAGGCTTTTCATCATTTCTGGTTGCGGATATTGCGGATGGTTGCTATGATTTCGGTCTCTGAGCCGTCGGTGTAGCCCGAGTGCGACATGCGCACGTTGCCGTCGCCGTCAAGTACCAGCACGTGGGGCACGGTCTGCAGGCCCAGGGCTTTGAAGAACTCGCTGTTGGGGTCGAGCAGAACCTCGTATTCCCACCCCTCGGCATCGACCAGCGGCTTTACCTTCGACGAGTTCTGGGCGTCGTCGATGCTTACGATATACATTTTCACGCCGGTCTCGTCCTGCCAGTCGGGATAGAGGTCGGCTATGGCCTTCAGCTCGCGCATGCAGGGCTTGCACCAGGTGGCGAAGAAACTGATCACGACGGGGTTGCCGTCGTTAGAGATTTCCGAGACGTTCACGGCCTGCCCGCGCGTGTCTTTCAGCACGATTGAAGGCAGTTGGGCCGATGCTTTTGCGGAGCCCAGCAGGGCGAGAAACCCGATGAGGATGTAGACCAGACGGTTCATAAGCGATGGATGTTTATTAACGCCTGATATTCCACTCGTTGCAAAAAGTCCTGTGTGAGCCTTGCAACGGGCGGAATATCAGATGTATTGTTAGGAATATGTTATTTTGCTACCTTTACAGAGGCGGCGGTGCCGTCGGCGTATGTCACATTCACGATGTAGACACCGTCGGCGAGGTCGCCGCAAGCTACGGTCTGTGCGGTTGCATTCTTCACGCAACGGCCTGCGACATCATAGATGGCGACAGCCTTGACATCGGCGCCGAGCACGAGGTTGCCATCGGCATCGAATGCAGCGGCGTTTTTGTCGGCGAAAGTTTCGCTGATGGCCACGCCTACGCCCAGGTCGAACAGGTAACTCACCGGCTCGAACGTCTGGTTCCAGGCGTCGAATGTCCATGATATTATGTAACGCAGGTCAGGTGTAGCGTGGGGCAGACCGGTCACAATGAAATCCTTCGTGACAACCTGCTCGGTCTCGTAATCGAAACTCTCGATCTGATGGTTCATGTTGACTTCAACCCATTCCTTGACAGGGTCGCCTTTCGAGCACAGGAAGTCATAAAGACTGGTCACCGAGCCGTTCCGAAGCATGTAACCATTGTAACAGCCGGTTTCGGGATCGGTTTCTGTAGCCAGCCAGTATCCGCCGGCATATCCGGTGATGCCCATGCTCTTGTCTTCGTATTTTGTAATCTGGCCGCTGGCTATGTCATAAGTCCAGGGATGATAGACCTGAACGGGCATCCATGCCATGGGGTCTGAGTCGTCTTCCGTGACGTTGGTTGCGGCAAATGCCGAACCGTCAGAAGCCAGGGCGTTCTGGTTCGACTCGAATGTGGGCGAGCTGGAGGCAACAGCCCAGTAGGCGTCATCAAATGCCGACCAGCGCTCTGACCATTCGGCGTGTGCGGTCTGCCATTCGGCCAATGCCTGCTCAAGCTCTGCTTTGGCTGCTTCCGAGAGGTAGTCGTTCTCGTCGGGATAGTCACCCTGGAAACCTCCTGTCTGCCAGTCGGCGACAGCCTGGTCGAAGGCGGCTTTCTGCTCGTCGGTCATGAAGTCTTTGGCCTCGGGCTGTTTCGGGCCTTCCCCGGGATTTTCCGGAACGACGATATGATCGGGATTGAACAGGTCGGCAAAGGGGAGCGAGTACGACCATGTGCCATCGGTTGCCTCTTTGTAGAGGATGGGGTATAGCACGAATCCGCGGCTGTCGGTTACCTGGCCAAGCACCGTATGGCCGTCGTCGCTGATATGCGTGGCTGTGACATACTGGGGTGCGGTGCCGAAAAGGTCGAGATCAGGATGGGGGAGCATCACGTATTCTCCGAACGAGCCGTCTGACTGGCGGTTCCAGATTACGGGCACGCACATGGTGACATCATCGTATGTCATCTCGCGCAGCCCGAGGTTGCCGCAGATGCGGCTGCCGTCGGGCGTCACGGCATTGGCGGCGCTGTTCACGCCGTTGGTATCGCCGATGTGGAGTGCTTTCCACTCGGTGCCGTCGAAATAGCTGGCGTCGCCGTTCATGTCTTGGCTGCACATCATCAGGCCGTCGTTGCTGAGCGCGTTGCCCGAACCGAGGCAGTACATGGAGTTGCCGTTGTCATCGGGCGTGAAAGTGATTTCGGCGCCGGTCTCAAGGTTGATGTACACAACCATTCCGTAGCAGTCGCTGGCGGCGAACTTGCCGTTGGGCGAGATGGCCGACAGCACATAGCCGTCATACGATTTCGGTGTTTGCGGTTCGGCGGCTGTCGCGTTTGCGGCGAGCACCGGAACCATCAGCAGGGGGAGTAAAGATTTTTTCATCAAATGTGATTAACGATTAGATTTATGAAATATAAGAGTCTGTTATTGGCTGTGATGATTGTCATGTCGGTGCAAAAGTAGCTAAATTATTTTTACTTCAACGGGATTGGAAACGAAATTTTCAGGTTTTAACATTTGAATTAAGACCAACAGGTGTTTAATTGCGATGAATGTGACGATTATATGTAAAATATGCGATTTTGAGATACTCTACTCTGTTATTCATCGTTTTATGCTGTATTCCATTTGCATAACGCATATATGCGGCAAAGCCGCATCCCTCCCGGGGTGCGGCTTTGCCATGAGTAACGATGCGGTTATTTCTTCTTGATGTTTCCGGGGAGATTCACTGTGGCCGGGGCATCGGGGAGATCGTCGGCCGAGGGCACGATTTTCACTACATAGTCGAAATAGCCCACGCAGAGCGGATAGTCAACCACATAGACCGGCATTTCGGCCTGGAGAAGATGATTGCCCACAGGCTGCGCGGTGGTGGGAATCTCGAAGGTGTAAGGAACCGTGACGGCCTGCCCTGCCAGGTAATGATCCCAATAGAAAGTGATGACGCCGAGCTGCCCTTCCTTGTCGGTGTGGTTGTCGAGCGACACCTCCAGCACCAGAGGTGTGCCCTGTACTACATAGATTACGCCGTCTTTGTATACGCCGCCCTCTATCGAGGTGTTGATTGATACGTCGGGCACCTTGTCGTCATCGTCGCATGACGCGGTGACCAGCGCCAGCGGAAGCAGCAGTAACAGATAAAGTAACTTTTTCATATCCCTATAAGATTTCTAAATAAATGTGTGTATCGGGGTCAGTTGCGGAACACCAGATCGTTGTCCTTGACATCGATGATGATGGGGTGCTCCCTGTCGACGGTCTGGGCCAGGATGTCTTTCGACAGGCGGTTGAGCACCAGACGGTGTATGACGCGCTTTACGGGGCGGGCGCCGAACTCGGGGTCGTACCCCTCCTCAGCCAGGAAATGCAGCGCCTCGGGGGTGACTTCGAGCGTGATGCCGTTGGCGGCAAGCATCTTGCGCACGCTCTTTATTTGCAGGCCCACGATCTCCTCGATTTCGCGCTCGTTGAGCGGGGTGAACATTATGGTCTCGTCGATGCGGTTCAGGAACTCGGGACGGATAGTCTGCTTGAGCATCTCCAGAACCTGCTGTTTGGTTGTCTCTACGGTCTCCTCGCGGTTTTCGGGGGTCATCTTGGCGAAGTTGTCGCGGATTACCGACGAACCCATGTTTGAGGTCATGATTATTATGGTGTTCTTGAAGTTGACCATGCGGCCTTTGTTGTCGGTCAGACGGCCGTCGTCGAGCACCTGTAGCAGGATGTTGAACACGTCGGGGTGAGCTTTCTCGATCTCGTCGAACAGCACGACCGAGTATGGCTTGCGTCTTACGGCCTCGGTGAGCTGGCCGCCTTCGTCGTAGCCGACGTA
>USKE01000135.1 GCA_900555165.1 uncultured Porphyromonadaceae bacterium
TCCGAGGAAAATTAAAAGCCAAATAGGGCTTGAAAGTTTTAGCGGACACCAATAAAAATATATGTAAATCGGCGTCCTCCGGACGCCCCCTCCTTTGTGGAAACCATAACCGGGCACACCTCCGCCCTGTGGGCTGCGGCGTACCCGGTTACGAAGAAATCAGCGTCTTTCAGACGCCACTGCGCCTTAAGTTAATAGCATTGTGTAGCGACCCTACAATGAATACCGGCACATAATCCCCTCACTGCGCCTTAAGGAAACGGTATGAGGGGTCAGGCGTACATGGCCTCGATCTCGCTGGCGTAACGCGAGTTGATTACCGGGCGGCGGATCTTCAGGGTGTTGGTGAGCTCGCCCGATTCCATGGTGAACTCGCGCGGGAGCAGGGTGAATTTCTTGATTTTCTCGAACGATGCCAATCCTTCCTGCATGGCCTCGATACGCTGTTCTATCAGACGGCGTATCTCCGAGTTGCGCACCAGATCCTCAAGGTTGCGGTACTGGATCTTTTTCTTGCGAGCGTACTCCTTTACGGCCTCGATGGCGGGCACGATTATGGCGGTGACATATTTGCGCTTGTCGCCGATCACGGCCACCTGTTCGATATATTTGTCTTCGCCCAGACGGCTCTCAAGCACCTGCGGGGCGATATACTTGCCGTTCGAGGTCTTGAAAAGGTCTTTGAGGCGTTCGGTGAGCACCAGGGCGCCTCGGGGGTCGAAACGGCCGGCGTCGCCGGTGCGGAACCATCCGTCGGGGGGGAATGCTGGCCGTCCGCGTGGCGGCGCAGCAGGTAGGCGGTCTCCTCGGGCTTGTTGAAATATCCGCGCATCACGGTGGGACCCTTGACAAGAATCTCGTTCTCCTCGCCGATGCGCACCTCAATCCCTTCGAGCACGGTGCCCACGGTGCCGATCTCATAGCCCGTGGCGGGGAAACAGCTTACGGTAGCGGTGGTTTCCGAAAGGCCGTAGCCTATCATCACGTTCACACCCATGGCGTGGAAGAACTCAACGATGTTGTTGCTCAGTGGGGCGCCGGCGGTGGGGAAGATATTGCCGCGGTCAACACCCATGAGGCGGCGCACCTTGGCGAATATGCGGCTGTCGTAGAACCGGTAGCGGCGTTCGAGCCATGCGGGCACGGGGCGCCCCAGACGTACATAGTCGAGGTTGCGGCGACGCCCGATCTTCAGGGCGCGGGCGCACATCCAGCGGCTGAAGGCCGGCATGCGGCTCATCTTGTCCTGTATGGTGGCGTAAGCCTTCTCCCAGAAACGGGGCACCGAGCACATGCAGGTGGGGTGCACCTCGCGGATGGTATCCTGTATCTGGCGCGGGTCGCGGTTGATGTAGACCTTCACGCCGGTGTCAAAGCAATAGTAGGTCCAGGCTTTCTCGAAGATATGGCTCAGCGGCAGGAAACACATGGATGTGTCGCTGTCGGTCACCGAGGTGAGACGGCGGTGGTGGAAATTGATGGCGGCGTCGAAACAGCTGTGGGGAAGTATGGCCCCCTTGGGTTCGCCCGTGGTGCCCGAGGTGTAGAGCAGCGTGGCGATGTCGTCGGGCGTGGCGGCGGCGGTGCGGCGCCCGACCTCGGCGCGACATTTCTCGCCGGCCTTGGCTCCTAACTTCAGCAGCTGGCTGAAAGTGAGGGTGGTCTTGTCGTCGGCATCGCGCTCGATCTCGTCATACACCACAATCTGCACGAGCGTGCCCACACGCTCCATAACGCCGCGGCAGATATGATACTGGTCGGCGGTGCCGGCAAATATCATGCGGGCGCCGGCATCGCGCACGATATATTCGACCTGTTCGGCCGACGATGTGGCGTAGATAGACACAGGCACGACGCGGTTTGCGAATGCAGCGAAATCAGTGATGATTATCTGTGCCATATTGGGTGAGAACACGGCGATCCGCTCACCCTCCTCAAGCCCCAGGAGTTCCATCGCGCAGGCGCAATGCGACACATCCTCGCCGAGCGACAGCCAGCTTTTGGGCTCCCAGCGGCCGTCGATGCGGGTATAGAGTGCCGGGGTATCGCCGTAGCGCGCTGTCTGGCGGGCGATGAGGGTTGTCAGGATATTCTTTTCTATCATAGAATTTCATTAAAGGCGGTGACATGCGAAGCCGCGGAAATCATGCCCCGGCAATGTCATTATGACACCGTGACTCATGGCCGACCTGCCGCATATCGCGCCAAAAGCGGTGACACAGAGCCAAATTCGCGGCAAAGTTAATTCATTTGTCTAAAACGGGGCGAAAGGCGCGCGTGCTATTTGACGTGCGGTTAACATTTATTCACACGTCACATCCCTTCTCTCCATATTATATAACACACGGCGCGGCGGGTTTGCTCTCGCCCACCGCGCCGCCCGCGACACAAATTTGCCCGTGAGCCGATTTTTTGGTAATTTTGCATCTCCAAAAGGTATGAACAAGGTATAAGTCAGGTATGAAGAACGGCCATAACCTCACCGAATTAGCCGAGATGCCCATAGGGCGACTGCTGTGGAAATACTCGCTCCCCGCAGTGGCCGGCATGCTCGTGATGCAGCTTTACAGCATCATCGACCGTATTTTCATAGGTCAGGTCGTGGGCCCCGAGGCCATCGCCGGCCTGGCCATCACCTTCCCGGTGATGAACATCACCACCGCCCTGGGCGTGCTGGTGGGTGCCGGCGCATCGGCGCGCGCATCGCTGTTTCTCGGCTCGGGCAACGACCGCATGGCGCGGCTTGTACTGGGCAACGCCCTGACCCTGACGCTCGTCATCGGCATCGTCTATCTGTCGCTGTTCGCCTGGGGTATGGACACCGTGCTCGGGTGGTTCGGCGCCAACGAGGTGACCCTCCCCTACGCCCGCGACTTCATGATGTACATACTGCCGGGTCTGCTGCTCACCAACATCACGTTCACCTTCAACAACCTGATGCGCGCGTCGGGATTTCCCGTGCGTGCCATGGTCACCATGTTCATCGGCGCGGGGCTGAACATCATCCTGGCCCCGGTGTTCATCTACGTGCTCGACCTGGGCATCAAGGGGGCGGCCGTGGCCACCGACATCTCCATGACCGTGTCGGCCATTTTCGTGATGAACCATTTCTTCCACAAGAAGAACGGGCCGGTCACATTCACCCGCGGCATCTTCGGCATCGACTGGAAACTGGTGTGGGGTATGCTCGGCATCGGCGCGGCGCCGTTCATCATCAACGTGGCCTCGTGTGGCATCAACATATTCATCAACAACTCGCTGCTCAGCTACGGCGGTGTCGACGCCATAGCCGCCTCGGGCATCTTCGTCACATACACCACCATGCTGTGCTGTATAGTGCTGGGCATCTGCCAGGGCATGCAGCCCGTGGTGGGTTTCAACTACGGCAGCGGGCGCCTCGACAGGGTGGCACGCGCGTTCTGGGTGGCCACGGGCGCCGGCCTGGTGGTCACGACCCTGGGCTGGGCCGGAGGGGAGTTCTTCCCCTGGTACATAGCCCGCGCCTTCGTGAGCGACCTCGGACTGGTGGAGTTCACTGCCCACGCCCTGAGGGTGGCCATGGTCACCTTCTGGATGGTGGCCGTGCAGATAATCGCCACCACCTACTTCCAGTCGATCGGCAAGATCGGCCTGTCGATATTCCTGAGCCTCACGCGCCAGGTACTGTTTTTCGTGCCGTTGCTGATGGTGTTGCCGCGCTTTTTCGGCCTCGACGGCATCTGGTACAGTTTCTTCATGTCTGACATCTGCTCGACCACCGTCACCATAATCCTGATGGTGGGGGCGTTCCGCGACCTGCGCCGCCGCACCCTCCTGGCCCGCGTACCGGGGGCAGAAACCGCGCCCAGGCCGTAAACACGAATAAAATCATATCCACCCGGCCACGGCTCACGAAAAAGTGTTATCTTTGTGGGGACACATATCCCACCCGATTTTGGCCATGGATGACAAAAAACTGTTTCTGCTCGACGCCTACGCGCTGATTTACCGCGCGTACTACGCCCTGATACGCTCGCCGCGCATGACCTCGGCGGGGTTCAACGCCTCGGCGGTATTCGGATTCTGCAACACGCTCGACGAAGTGCTGCGCAAGCAGAATCCCACGCATATCGCCGTCTGTTTCGACCCCAAGGGGAAGACTTTCCGCCACGAGATGTACGACCAGTACAAGGCACAGCGCGAGGCACAGCCCGAAGACATACAGATGTCGGTGCCGATTATCAAGGAGATCATCGCCGCCTACAACATACCGGTGTTCGAGGTGCCGGGCTACGAGGCCGACGATGTCATCGGCACACTGGCCCGCAAGGCCGCCGAACGCGGGTTCACCACTTACATGATGACCCCCGACAAGGATTTCGGCCAGCTCGTCACCGACCGCATACTCCAGTACCGCCCCTCGCTGAAAGGACAGGACTTTGAAATCCGTGGCCCACAAGAGGTGTGCGAGCGCTACGGCATCGCATCGACGGCGCAGGTAATCGACCTGCTGGCGCTCGAAGGTGATGCCATCGACAACATCCCCGGCTGCCCCGGCGTGGGGCCGAAGACGGCCACGAAACTCATTGCCGAATACGGCACCGTCGAGAACATGCTCGCCCACGCCGACGCCATAAAGGGGGCGCTCGGACAGAAGATACGCGACAACGCGCAGAACATCAGGTTCTCGAAAGACCTGGCCACCATACGCACCGACGTGCCAGTGGAGGTCGACTTCGACACACTGCGCCGCCGCCCCGAGAATGTAACCGAACTTGCCGCGCTGTACCGCCGACTCGAATTCAAGACATTCCTGCAGCGACTCAAGATAAAGGAGTCTGACAGCGCCGATGAGCCGGCGCCGGATAAAAAAAGCACCGCACGCAAGGGGAACAGCGCTACAGCCGATGCCACCGCCCAGCCCTCGCTGTTCGACTTCATAGACTCACCCGCTCCCGAGGGGAACACCGCCGCCCCGGTCGGTCTCGATCCCGAGGCCACCGACTATGCCGTGGCCGACACCCCCGCCGAAATCGGCGCACTCGTGGCCGAGGCCGCCGCGGCCAAGACCGTGGGCATAGCCATCTACGCCCCCGGCGAGATGGCCATGACCGCACAGTTCCGCGGACTCGCCATAAGCCCCGGCGAGGGGAAAGCAAGGCTTGTGACCCTCCCTGCCGACCCGGTGCGCCGCGCCGAGACGGCTGCCCTGCTGCAGCCGCTCTTCTCATCGGCGGGCACCCTGATCTCAAGCACCGACATAAAGCGCGACATGGTGATACTGCGTCGCGAGAAAATCGAGATTCAGGCACCATATTTCGATGTCTCGCTGGCCCACTACATCCTGCAGCCCGAAATGCGCCACCGTCTGTCGGACGTGGCCGCGACGGTGCTCAACTACCGCACGTCGGACTACGACGACCCCGGCGCACGCAAGCCGTATGCCCCCCTCCCCCCAGGCGCGGAACTGACACGGCTGTGCGAACAGGCCGACCTCTCGCGGCGACTCGTCGAGCCTCTGCGCACCCTGCTCGTGCAGAATGAGCAGCTCCGCCTGCTCGGCGGCCACCAGGTCGCGCGTGGCGGCGATCTCGCGGGAGGCCACCTCGGCGAAGGCGGCATCCACGATGCGTAAGTTCTTCGCGTGCAGCTTCTCGGGCATGGTGGCACAGATGCCGGCATGGATGTCCTCGATGGTCACGGCCGCCGTGAGCGCGGGAATGGCCCCGAGAAACACCGTGTTGGGAATGGGGCGGCCGAGCACGGCGGCGGAGATGCCGTCAGCGTCGATTCCCAGAATGCGCGGGTCGTCAAGGGCGCTTCGTGTTCAGCAGCATGAGGCCGCCGGGGGCGAGCTCGTCCTCCCAGCCGTCTTCCACGAGCGTCTCGTCCAAATAGATGACGAACGCGGCCCGATGCACGGCGCTGCGGTCGCCAATGGGAGCGGTGTCGATCTTCGTGAACGCCCGCATGGGGGCGCCACGCCGCTCGGGGCCGAAGGTGGGGAACGCCAGCGCATAGGCGCCTGCCGACAGCGCTGCGGCCGCCCCCAGGCACCGGGCCGCCGTAAAGGCCCCCTGCCCACCCCGGGCATGCCAAATGAATTCCAGCACGCTACCTCCTCTTCAACAAAATGGGCGACCGCTTGATCGCCCATTGTCGCTCAATCTCCTTTTTATTTTACGCCACAGGTAGTTCGTAACGTCAGCGAGGTTTCGACTGGTGCCTGCAATTGACTTGAAGCGCGGCCGAGCGGCCTTCGGGCCGTGAGGGA
>USKE01000136.1 GCA_900555165.1 uncultured Porphyromonadaceae bacterium
AAGGGCTCCGAGGGGCCGAAAGGGGCCCTCGGCTGCAACAGCCGCCGACCGTGCGCGCGCCTGGCTGCAGACGCTCTACGGGTATATCGACCGCTTGTGACGCATGTGGCTAATGTAATTTATGTGACATATGTGGCTTATGTGACTTATGTGGGAGTAGAAGGGTGTGGTTGTTGTGGTCGTGGCCGCTTGCGGCCTGAAACCGCCATCAAAAGCACGTTTTTGGTTGTTGTGGTTTGCACCACCCCACACATATTCACGGAAAATTTGTAACTTTGCAAGTTGAACCTGTAATCAGATGGCGAGATACAAGCAACGGCCTGAATACGGCGACTCCATTCCGGGGTTGTTCGACGGATTCGATGCCGCCCGGGGCGATGATGCCCCCGGGGGGCTTGACCTGTTTCCCGAACCTGAGCCGTTGCCCACGCACCCTTCGATCGAGGCCGCGGCACGCCGCCACGCACAGGGGGCCGACCGGTCGCGCGACCGTGATGCCGCCAGCCGCGGTGATGACGATTTCGCGCTCGACAGCGTGCCGCGTACGCCCCGCACGCCCATCTTCGATGCCGACGACCTTACGCCGCTTGAGACGCCCCGGGCCGACGACCGGCTCGCGTTCATATCGTTCGGCTCGGGTTCGTCGGGCAACTGCGCCTATATCGGCGACTCTGAGGGGGGACTGCTTATAGACGCGGGCGTTGACGCCTCGGCCGTCGAGGAAGAACTGCACCGCAACGGCATAGGCCCCGACCGCATCCGCGGCATTCTGCTCACCCATGACCACTCAGACCATGTGCGGTATGTCTACGCCCTGGTGCGCAAGCGCCCCTGGATCTCGGTCTACTGTACCCCGCGGGTGATGAACGGCATGTTGCGCCGCCACAACATATCGCGCCGCATAAAAGACTATCACCGCGCCATATACAAGGAGCATCCCTTCAGGGTGGGCGGTTTCACCGTCACCCCCTTCGAGGTGATGCACGACGGCAGTGACAACGCCGGGTTCTTCATCGAGCACGGGCGGCATCGCATGGCCGTGGCCACTGACTTAGGGTGTGTCTCGGAGCGTGCCGACTTTTACATGAGCCAGGCCAACTACCTGATGATCGAGGCAAACTACGACGAAACCATGCTGGCCGCCGGCACTTACCCTGAATATCTCAAGGCCCGCATACGCTCGGCCAACGGCCACCTGTGCAACGATGCCGCCGCCGAATATCTGGGGCGCGTCTACACCCCGGCTCTGCGCAATATCTTCCTTTGTCACCTTTCGAAAGACAACAATACCCCCGCACTTGCCATTCATGCCGTTGAGTCGGCTCTGGCGGCCCGCGGCGTTGCGGTCGGCGACGGCTCGGGTACCCCCTACGCCCGGCAGGCCGATGTGCAACTGATGGCTCTGCCGCGTTTCGAGTCGACAGGCCTGGTAATGCTGCGTTAAAAGTTGTTAAATAAATGGGAGGGTAAAAATCAATTAACAAAAATTTAATACATTTGCAGTGCCTGACTGAGGCCGATACCTTCGGTCTGACTGAACTTGATTGCCGTTACCTGCGGCACATCTTTACCTTGAATACCTGAATGCTCGTCCGCAAGTGATTATCTGAAAGTCCGAGCCTCTTCACCGATTCTTACTTACATCGATAACTAAGACTTTATTAAATCTTACCGCCTTTTTTTCGGCATCCGTGTCATGGCGCGTCACGCCCAGGTCATGTATGTCAAAACCGTGTGAACTTACAATAATATCTTACTATATTTATCTATACCTTAACTTATGAAAAAACTAATGCTGTGGCTGAGCATCGTCTTGGCCATAGGGCTGACGGCCCAGACGGCCAAAGCGACGTTCATCCCCGACGAGCTCTATCTGAGCTACGACAAGGGTGACGGTCAGAACTGGCAGATGGCTCAGAGATTCACCAAAAACGCTGATGGTGATTTTTCCTTCAATCTCGGCAAAGTGGACTCAAAGGTCTATTTCATGGTACAGCGTTCTGCTACTCAGGACTGGAATGCTTTGCGAGGCGACAACGCATGGCAGCAATATGCCTGTTCCGGCAGCTCTAAGGAGGGTAACAATCCGGTGCTTACAAACGGGTGTGAACTTTACTATTACGCTACCTTTAAGGATGTACTGGTAGTCAATGTAAGTGGCGATAACGTCACTTTCAATGTCAAATTCAGTGACACCAGGAAAGACGGAGCAGACAACAATATCGCCAACTTCACTTTCTCGGACGGCGGCACGGTGGTTAATCCTCCGGTCACCGTTACAAACGTCAATATGCCGCTGAAACCCGCTGACTTCGCCAACGGCAAGAAACACTACTTCCTCGTGGGTTCGCGTCAGGCCGACTGGCGTCTTCAGCCCGAGTGGGAGTTCTCGAAACCCGGTGATAATGCCGGTGAAATCAAAATCGACGGTGCGCGCGTAATGTATACTGGCCTCGTTGAAATCGGTGTGTGCAAAAGTTACGAAGACTACATCAACCAGCGTTATGAACGTTGGAATGCTCAGAACGGTGCTACTATCAACCTTTCAAACCGGTCGGTTGAAAACCTGACATGGCGCGAAAATTTCTCGTTCTACGAAAACGCTCTTCCCGGCAATTATGCCGATAAGTTCTGCGCCAGCGAGGACACCGAGTATAATTATGCCGCTGTCCGTGACAGCAAGGGAGCGTTAGTCTCTTCTGTGGTTCTCAAGATTGACGGCAACGGCAATCCTGAAAGATGGTATATCACTATCCCTGACGGAAATCCCGCTAAGGCCTGTGCAGCCGTGCCCGAAAATATCACCTTTTCTCTTGTCGGTGATGCAATCAATAACGAGGCGCTCGTCGCCGCCGGTGAGTTCCATACGCAGGTCGATGTCATGACAGGTTGGCAGGATGCGTGGGTACAGTATGACGCCGAGGGCAATCCCTACCGCGACGCCAAAGGCAGATTGCTTTATCAGACAGTCTTCCAGCCCGAATGGCTTAAAGCCCATCCTTCATACTTCAACAAGACCATCGCCGGCACCGGCTCGGCTACTCATAATTTCGAGTACACATCCCGTAACCTGGTGATGCAGAATGCCAGCACTATGTCGGCCCAGGAACTGGCCGAAGACCCCTATGCCCCGATATATTTGCGTTTCAAAAACGCAAATGACAAAACCATCGGCGACCGCACTGTAAAAGTCGGGGACTTCGATTACAAAGAGAAACTGCGTTTCTATCATGACAAAGGCACAGACGAAAATCCATATTCGGAGGGCACACGCCCCGTTACCGCCGGTGTCGACTGGCAGTGCTTTGTCGTAAAAGACATGTGGGTTCAGGGAGCCTTCAAGGTCTGGACCGGCTGGGGCGGAGGTCTTAAGAAAAATGAGGCTACCAATCCTGGTACGGATGATGCTGAGCGCTGTCGCTGGAATTTTGTCAACGGCGGTCATGCCCAGAAGATGAAGAATCGTCCGGTCTTTGGCTCGGATATCATTGGTGCCAATGGTGATGACGCACTGCTCTACGCCACCTACCGCGATGTGGATGGCGCCAACTTCCAGGTTGATGACCTCACGTATTTCAAGCGTGTGATTGTATGGTACGATCCCTCGTCGGAGGACTTCAACAACTCGGTCATACAGCTGATTGTTGAGAACCTCGGCCCTAACATCAAAGCTACCCGTGACCCGCAAGTGGGTTCACAGATAAATCTTGACTGGAACCTCTCTAACGTCACCACCGACGAGGAAAAGGCTCTGGGTGTAACAAGCTACGAGATTGTGCGCTATATCATTGATGAAAACGGTTCTCGCCGTCTTTCCGGTTCGCTCGGCGTCATTCCTACTCCCGGCAAAACCGTAGGCGATTTCCTGACTTCGCAGTTGCTGTCTGACCCCAATCTCAGCGCCAGCACCTATCAGTACATGATTATCGTGAAATTTGCCGACGGCACCGAACGTGACGCATGGTCGAACGAGGTCACACTCTACGACGCATCGGCACCCGTGCAGGCTGTTGCTTACCAGCGCGTGGTCGAGGCCGGCGAGAATGACCTCGACGGCACCGAAGCCACAGAGAAACTCTATTCGTTCGACGCCGTGCTCGACCTGAACATCTCGTCGACAGCCCTCTCGCAGAGCTACGACGGTGTATACACCCGCGACCTCATCGACGGTTACCTCATCAAGATCGGCGGGACCGAGATGACTGACCTCAATGTGACTAAACTCTATGTCAACGGCAAGGAGTATGCCAAGACATTCTACACCGACAACAGCAAGACCGTCTATGTCGGCGGCACGACCACAACCCTTTCGGGCTACTGGATGGAGGTGCCCTTCGCCGACTTCGGCGGCGAGGTGAAACTCAGCCTCCGCTGGGAGAACTGCGCCAAGCAGGAGTCGGGTCCCGCATACAGCTACGAGGTGTATCTGATTCCCAATGCCGACAAGACCAGCCAGTTCGCCGCCGCCCAGTTCGGTTCGACCAAGACCCGTTTCGAGATGCATATCCCCGGCATCACTTTCAACTGGGACAACAGCGGCATCGCACAGAGGGCGTTTGACGGCACCCACGACGACAACTGCCTGCCGGCAATGCCGATGGGTACCCACCTCGATGCCACCAACCTTTACGCCCCCATCCACTATTCGCAGGTCAACTACCTTTATGCCAACGGCAAACTCGGCACAGCCCCTGTGACCGAGAGCGTGCGCCGCGGTTTTGACATCGTTGTCAAGGCCGGTACAGCCGCCGATAATCTTGCCGATGCCGCCGAGGGTGCCGCCTATAACGTGAAGGACATCGCCATCGACGGGTTTGCCAGTGAAGACGAGTCGTTCCCCTGCGAGCGCAAGCTCATGAAACTGCAGGGTGCGCCTGCCGTACTGGTACACGCCTGGTCGTATATCGATTATGTGCGCAAGGAGCTCGTGGCCTCGGAGACCGGGAAACGTCACATGGGCGATGCTAAACCGATCCAGGGCGGTATCGCCACCATAGTCCTCAACCCGCTTGAGGCTCCCGACTTCTCGACCGGCAAGCCTCAGGTGACAGGCACATTCATGGATACCGACGCCAAAGTGCGCTATTCGGTGCATAACCTCTATCTGCCGATGACAATCACCAACGGTATCTCTGCACAGGCAAACGGCACCGAGCTGTTCCGCACGGTTGGTTTCTACGTTGCTCCCGAGACACAGACGGTTCCCGCGGCCTTCATCCCGGCCAACGACAAGTCGGCCCGCGGCGGTATCGTGGCTCACGAAAGCAACAAGGGTGAGTTCGAACTCAACGATGGCCTGGCGGGCTACACCCCCTTCGAGGCCGCATCGGGTTTCAGCCAGAACAACAACTGGTCTGAGATCGCTTACAGTCAGAATCACCTCCCTGTTATCGTGAACTACTACGCCGCCAAACAGGGCAACACCGAGATGACAGGCTCAGAACTCCCCACGGCCAAGGCCACGCTGACATACCACTATCCCTTCATGTCGGGCGACCATGTGCTCACGCTCACCGAGGGCACTACCAAGAGCGTAAGCCTTTCAGATGCCGCTATCTCTACCGGTATCGAGGGTGTGAGCGCCGACCTTGACGGCGAGGTTACCTACTACAACATGCAGGGCATCCGCGTGGAGAACCCCGTCGAAGGCCAGGTGTACCTGGAGGTATCGGCCGCAGGTGTGCGCAAGGTAATGAAATGATTTTGACAAGTCACCTATATACTCACAGGCTGTTGCGACAATAGCCGTACTTTACTCCCTATTATCTAAATAGCCCGGGCCGGCAGATGGTTTGCGCCATGTGCCGGCCCTTTTTATGTTTTATGCAAATATTTTGTAACTTTGTGGATGATATGAGCAACAGGAATGACTCTGGGAAACGCGGCGCCGTGCGGGCCTGGATAGAGGCCATGCGGCTGCGCACACTCCCTGTGGGCGCCTCGTGTGTGCTTGCGGGGATGGGACTGGCCCTGCTGGACGGTTACTGGCGGCTGTGGCCGGCGGTAATCTGTCTGGTGTTCGCCCTGCTGGCACAGGTGGCGTCGAACTTCGCCAACGAGTATTTCGACTATCGCGCCGGACTCGACGCCCCCGGGCGCGAGGGTCCGCGGCGAGGCGTAACCGAGGGGGACATCACGCCACGCGCCATGGCCGCGGCAACATTCGCCACCCTCGGCATAGACTGCCTCATCGGCTGGCCGCCGGTCTTGGTGGGGGGCGGCATCGTCAAC
>USKE01000137.1 GCA_900555165.1 uncultured Porphyromonadaceae bacterium
TCGATAGCCGCCGACCTGCAGTACCGAGTGAAGGCGCATCTGCGCGAGAACAGCCGTCTGAAAGCCGAGATTTCGCACGAGCGCGACCGCGTGCTCTGGCTCACGCTGGCATGCGTGCTCGGCGCGGCGTTGCTGATATGGGCAGGCATCTATCTGGTTCTCAGTCACCGGCTGCACGTCAGGCGCAGAGCTGTCGACTCGCATCAGATTACCACGCTCATCGAGAACCAGAAGATGCTGAACCGCCGTATCGAGCAGCTGCAGTCGGGTGCCGACATGGAGAAGAACTGGAGCGAGCTCACCCCCTCATCGATGTCGGCCGAGGATACCGCCCGGTTCCGCCACTCGTTCACGGCGCTTTATCCCGAGTTCCTGACCCGTCTGCGCGCCCGTTGCCAGGGGCTTACGCCCGGCGACGAGAACTTGTGCATGCTGATCCGCATCGGTCAGTCCACCGACGACATAGCGCTGGCGCTCGGCATCTCGCGCGCCTCGGTCAATTCAGCCCGCTACCGCATACGCAAGAAGATGGGTCTGGGGAAGGAGGAATCGCTCGACGACCTCGTCAATTCCCTCTGAAATTTCAAGATATAAATAGCGATGGCGCCGTGCCGGTCGAGACATAGCGCCATCTTTCTGTGTTGATTTGTGTGAAACAGTTATATAAGTGTGATTTTACTGTTTTATAAGTGTCATCTTACAATCTGTTTGGTGACGGTGTCGCCGCGGCGCATCAGGTAGATGCCCGGAGCCATATCGCCTTCGACGCGTTTACCCGAGAGGTCGAAGTATTCGGCCGGAGCATTGTCGGTGTCGGCGATGATGCCGTCGATGCCGGCCACCTTGGGCGCGTTCTTCACATACTCGAACAGCGGACCTTCCCATACACAGCGCGAAACGTCGCCGAACTGGTTGAACATGTCGGTTTCGATGCGGTACTGAAGGTCGCCGAGGTATGTCACTTTGGTGACGCCCGAATCGGCGAACGAGCTCTTTATGGGGAGACCGTGGGGATCGTAGACCGTGATACGCGAGCCCTGGGTGGCGCCGAACGTGAGGTCGACCTCCATCAGGAAACCGCCGCGCATGTCGAACGGCTCATAGATGCTGTGTAGATATGACTTGTGCGCGTATTCGCCTGCCAGTGACTCCGGCGAGATCTCTTCGTCGGCTGCGGTGCATAGCACCACCTTCATTATCGCGCCGGCGCCGCTTACGGTCACAGTCTCGTCAAGGGGCGTGGTGTAGAACTCAAGGTTGTATTCGCCCCAGAACGCAGCGTTGCGGTAAGACCGCACGGTGTACGAGCCGAGGAGTTCAGGGTCGGTGAGTTCGTAACCGTCCTCGACCTCGGGATAGCCGAAGAATGTGTACTCGGGCGTCACCTCTGCCTTGGCTATGTTTACGGTAACCTCCTGGCTGTCGGTCAGGCTGTAGGCCTTACCGTGCAGCTGCCCCGAGATATAGTATTTGTCGCCCTCCTGCGTGATCTCGAAATTGCCCGAGCTGATTTCGTAGTGGTCGGTGTAGCGGTCTGTGCCGTCATCAACGATGTGGCGCGCCTCGGAATAGTCGCGGATTGTGAAAGGCACATATTTCCCCTTGTCGTCCCATCCGATGCCTACGGTGTACGAGCCCACCGGTACGCCGGGATCCTCGTTGATCTCGGTGTTGCTGAGCGGGCCGACGGCCTCGAGGGCCAGCGTCCAGCCTGGATGTTTCGTCGTGTGGTCGGGATAGAAGTCGGTCTCGGTGATGTTGAACACCAGCACGTCGGTTTCAGGCAGCGCACCCGGCTTGCACATATACTGCATTTTGTTCGGCACGAAATCGACGGTAATCGGTTCGGCACCCCGCATGCCGGCGGTGCAGGCGACCGCCATGATTAAAGGGAGGTAAAATTTCTTCATATAAAAATAATATGTGATGTGGTTGTGAATGGTGCAAAGATACACATAAAATGGCTCGTTAATTCGGCATGCCAATAGATTTTTGTCCGTATTTCAATAGATATGGTCGAAATCCATTGAAAAAATTGTGTGTTTGAAAGAATTCTTATTATATTTGTGTCAAAATTACATGCTCGCCTAATTCGAGCTCCAGAATCAATATCACATTCATAACAAATGTCATCATTCATGAAGAAAATTCTACTTTTCCTGTCACTGATCCTGGGCGGCACGGCAGTTTCGTATGCCGATCCGGTCACGTTCTACATCGACATTGACGATGCCTCGCACGTCACCGCCGTCGAGACCTGGTACGATAATGAGACCTATACCACCCAGGAGAATCCGATTCAGCTTGTGAGCGGTCAGAACACACTGTCGATAGACAACAATTACCACACGGTGCAGATCACCGCTGTCGACGGTTTCTTCATCACAAGCTGCGTGCGTCAGTCGACCGGCGCCGCCAATTACATCAGCAGCAAGACCAGCACCCAGATCACAGTAAACTCGTATGACAATATCGAGGGTGATACCTACGTCATCGTCACAAAGCCCGAGGCCGAGAGCCGCACCGCCAGCGTGACGGTAAATATCGATGAGCCGGGGGCCATTCAGATGATGCGCTATCAGATCAACGGTTTCGTCACATTCACCGAGCCCTCGACCGTAGTAAGATACGATCCCGCCGACGAGCTCCCGCTGCAGTTCGGTACAAAAGACTACCAGAAGAAAATCTACAAGATTACCGTTTCAGAGGGTACAGTAGAGGAGATGTACGGCACCTGGCGCGTGACACCCGCCGACGGCGCCGTGATAGACATACAGGTGGCTTTCCCCGACAAGGACGTCACATACACGCTTGAGTCGTCGACCGGCGAGTTCGGGTTCCTTACCGTAAGGGCCGGCAGTCCCCTCCAGCCTGTCGACATCAGCTCTGGCAGCTACACCGTGAAGGCCGGCACATCTGTCGAGTATTCCTATGACTCGCAGAACTACAAGATCATGGGCATGCAGGTCAACGGTGTCGATAACCCCGGTGCCCTCTACTCATACAGTTTCACCGCCTCTGACGATGCTACCCACAGCTTTACCGTGCGCCGCTACGAGCCGTTCAACGCCACCGTGCATGTGAACTTCCCCGACAAGGCGCGTGTCTACAAGGGCAGCTCATACGGCACCCTGGTCGAAGGCACCGACGGTGTGTTCACCATCCCCATGCAGGAGCCCTACGACAACCAGCTTACCGTGATGCCCGAACAGGGATATTACATCGACAACGTTACCGTCGACCCCGTTGACGAAAACCTGTCGTTCTCCAAGAGCTCATTATCATATACCTGCTCCAGCGGTGCCTGCGATATCTATGTCACCATGGCCGAGGTGCTCTATGACCACAAGACCGCGCTGTTCATCGACAATGCCGAGGCTCTGAGCTATTTCGGCTCGATGAACGCTTTCGACGGTGCAAACGTGTTCCCCGAGCCCCAGACTGGTTACAATGTTTATGATGTGTCACTGGCTGGGTCGCCGGCATCAATCAGCGGATATATCAATGAACCCGCAGGTCCCGTGACCAATGTCTACCACAACCACCTTGCCGTAGAGAAACAGTCGGAATGGTCGACAAGCTACTCGGTGTATTACACCGGCAACGACGTGGTGCATGTATATGTGGATGGTCTTCCTACCGCCGCAACCCTGTCGTTTGACATCGAGGATGGTGTCGAGGTAGAGGCCGTGCACAACAAGGTAGTGCCCGTGACCGACTTCGCCGAGTCTCTCGACCTCTTCAAGGGTGACGAGGTGGCCGTGAAGGTCAACCTCCCAGCCGACGAGTATGAGGTTCTCGTGAATGACGCCGTGTCGGAACCCGATGCCGAAGGTGCGCATGTGTTCAGCCTCGCTGATGACAGCACCGTGGTCAAGGTAAGCCGCAAAACCGCCCTTGCAGGCATTGTGGCCGATGACGCCGCAGACGCCCCTGTCTACAATCTGCAGGGTATCCGCGTCGACCGCGACCGTCTTGTGCCCGGCATATATGTTTCGGGTGGCAAGAAATTCCGCGTGAAATGACCCGGCGCCCCTCTTCCGCAAAGATACCGGCAATGATTTGAGTGAATACAGATACTCATTGATAGATATAGTAGTCCTGTCAGATGGATATTCAGAAAAGAATATAGCATTGTGACAATTATGTGAGAGTTCCGCAGCGACTGTGACAGTCTTTGCGGAACTCGTTTTTTTTATATGGTTTAAGGTTGTTTAAAATTGATGGGCGGTATTGTTGCCCATACTACGGGTAATTTTGCAGTGTGGATAAAAAAGTTATATGATATGACAACACTCGATTTCAACATTACCCGGAATGATTTTACCGTGAACGCGGGCGACGAGATTTTTGCAACCGCCATGCAGCTTGGCCGCACCATTTATAACGCCGCTTTCACCGGTATACGGTCGGTGAACGACCTGCTGATGGCACTCACACGCGAGCTTGCCGGTTTTTCAGGAATAATCACGATAAATCTGCGCAACCGCACGCAGGGCACCACCTCGAAACGTGTGCTCCGCGTGGCAGGTCCGCGCCGGTTCATGCTGTCGCAGGCGGTATGAACCTCATGACAACACTGACAACTTTAAACTTTTACGATTATGATACTCGGAATACTTGTCTTTCTCGTTTTTCTTTGCGAGGCATTACAGGGGAAATGCGGTTCGCGAAATTGAATCAGGTTTTGGTCACAGCAGCAGTGAGGCGTCGCCGTAGCTGAGGAATCGGAATCCGTTTTCGAGGGCGAAGTCATACATCGGGCGCCAGTCGCCGCCGGTGAAAGCCGATACCAGCAGCAGCAGTGTCGACTGAGGCTGGTGGAAGTTGGTCACCATCCCGCTGACGATGCGGTAGCGGTAGCCCGGCGCGATAATGATGCGTGTCTGGGCCATGAATGTATCCTGGCCGGCGCCCTCAAGACTGTCGGCCAGGGCTGTAAGCGCCTGTCGCGGGGTGATGTCGTCGCCGGCATGCGTATATGGCTCCCACTGCGGAACCTCCCCCAGCCATGTGCCGCGCACTGTCATGGCTCCGGCATGATAGAGGCTTTCGAGGGTGCGCACCGAAGTGGTGCCCACGGCAATCACGCGCCGGTCTGTCCCGGCAAGCTCGCGGATTAGCCGCACGGGCACTGCGATGAACTCGCTGTGCATCTCATGTTCGCCGATTTCGTCTGACTTCACGGGCTGGAACGTGCCTGCGCCTACGTGCAGGGTGAGTTCGCGCCGCGGGATGCCGCGTCGGCTTATCTCGTCAAGCACCTCGTCGGTGAAGTGCAGACCCGCCGTGGGGGCGGCCACCGAGCCGTCGATGTGCGAGTAGACCGTCTGGTAGTCGGTTGAATCGGAATCTTCCGTTCCGCGGTTCAGATATGGCGGGATGGGTATCTCGCCCGCCGCCGATATGATTTGCGAGAATGTCACGGCCGGGTTGTCCCAGGTGAATGTCACCACCGATGCGTTCCCCTCGCGGCCCTGGCGGGTGGCGGTGAGCGTGAGTGCCTCCTCGCCGATTGTGAGCGGCATGGTCAGCGCTCCCTCTTTCCAGCGCTTGGAATTCCCCACGAAACATTTCCACGAGCACATCGCCGTGGCGGCGAAGTTCTGCGCGTAATCGGCCGGTTCAACCGGTTCGAGGCAGAAGATCTCGATGAGCGCGCCTGCGTGGTCGGCTCCTTTGCGGAACCGCAGACGGGCGTTGATGACGCGTGTGTTGTTGTAGACAAGCATGGCGTCGGCCGGGAGCAGGCCGGGCAGTTCGCTGAACCGGTGCTCGGTCACGGCGCCGTCGGCAGTGCGCACAAGCAGTTTGCAGGCGGCGCGGTCGGCCAGCGGGTGGCGTGCTATGCGCTCGTCGGGCAACGGATAGTTGAAATCTTCAATGCGTATGTGGCCGATCTGTTCCGGGGTAGCGTTCATTGGGGGTATATGTTTTGGCCTGCAAAATTACTGAAATCAGACGGAATTCAGTAATTTTGTGTCAAAAATAAAATAAGAAGACTATGGCAAAAGTAGGAGATACAGTGAGATTTCTGAGCAGTACGGGTGGTGGCCGCATCGTACGCATCGACGGGCAGATAGCGCATGTCGAGGAAGATGACGGTTTCGAGACCCCGGTCCTGCTCAAAGAGCTTGTGGTGGTACGTGCCGCCGGCGACGATGCCAAGGCCGAC
>USKE01000138.1 GCA_900555165.1 uncultured Porphyromonadaceae bacterium
ATGATCGTAAATCACGTCGTAATTGCCCGTCGCGCCTTTGAACACAGCCTGACCGGCCGATGTCACATCCCAGAAATGGCTCTGCAACGTGTATTGCAGCTTGTCAATCCCGGCGAAATCTACGGTCTGCCCCTGTGTGAGCGAGAGCTTGGTGCCGTTGAAAGTAGTGTAATAGGTGTCGGTCAGTTCAAGTCCGTTGACTTTCACCACGGCTTTTGCCTGCCATTCAGGCCACTCATCCGGACGAGTGACCTCGTCAGAGCACGAGCTTGCCAGACACATGCCTGCCACCAATATGGCAGAGTATATCGTTCTGTTCATGATAGATGATTCTCAGTGTTAGCGTTTGTAAGCGTTTATGATGGCCTGGTATTCGGTTTCGTTGACACGAACCATACAACCATGGCGGGCTTTGGGACCTGCGAAATAGCGTTCTGTCCAGGGGCCGTCGAGCGATTGGGCCTCAAACATATCGTATTGCAGGGGGTAGTTCTCGGTGAACAGGTAAAATCCTTTTCCGTCTACCGTTGGAACTACAATCGGAGCCTCATGCCAGCGGTCAAGGTCGGTGATGCGGGGACCGGGATTGGCATAGGGGCCTGTGAGAGCCGGAGCCTTTGCTATGCGTATGGTCTTGCCGGTTTCAGGTGCCACATCCTGAGTGCGTTCGTCCTTAAAGATGGCATAATATGAGTCGCCGGAATGGCGTATGATTACGTCGATGGTGGCCATGTTCTCATCGCTGCCGGTGAAGTTAAACAGCAGTTTTGGATCCGAGAAACTCTTGAAATCCTTGGTCAGGATATAGAATGTCCGTTTTGTTTCCCATTCGCCCGTGTCAGAGTCGTTGCCTGTCTTGCCGGCGTGCCAGGTTATCATATACTGGTCGCTCGGTTGGTCGTAAAACATTTTCGGGGCACCGTAATATGTCTCCTCGTTGACATGGCCATACAGCTCCTTGATTTTGTTGAATATCGATTTGGCCAGCTTGGTGTATTCCCAGTTGACCAGGTCGGTCGAATGCCACAGCAGGGGGATGCCTGAGCCTTTCTTTACGCTGATCATATAGTAGCCGTCACGCCCTTTGCAGATGTCGGGATGGCCGCAATAGGCCGGAAGAACGGTGCACCCGTCGTTGAGTGTTTCCCAGTTATAGGCGTCGCGCGACACGCTGTAGAACAGCGAGCCATAGTTGTCATCGGTCATATGGGCGAAGAGATAACCGCCGTCGGTAGCTTCAACCGGTTTTTCTGGTACCGGTGTGGGGTCTTCATCTGAATTGCAGCCCATGGTGGCCAGTCCCATAAGAAGGCAGCCGAATATGTTCATGAGATATATTGATTTCTTCATAATCTGTTGTTTCTTTTTGAGGAGTTTTACATGCCTTGGGCCTGACTGTAGTCAACATCCCAGCCCGGACGCGAATAGAACTGGTCGAGCTTGCAGCCGTCGGCGGCTGCAGCTTCAACCGCGTAGTTGGGGAGCGGCACATACTGGCGTGTGGGCACTTCTCCTTTCACTTTCGAAGTTTCGCGGGCATAGCGGTTAAACCTGATCAGGTCTATTTTACGGCAGCCTTCGTAATAAAGCTCATGGGCACGTTCGGCAAGAATCGCGGTCAGGAAACTGTCGGCCGATGATGTGGCGGAAGCGTCAAGACCGGGAAGACCGGCACGACGGCGTACCTGGTTGACGGCATCAATCGCCTCCCCGGAGGGGGCGCTCCCGGTCTTGCGGACCGACAGCTCGGCATACATCAGCAACGCATCAGCCCAACGGGCGATCGGGATGTCGGTGCCCTGGAAAGAACCGGAGGTCTCTATCGGGAATTTATTGCAGATAAAGCCGTCCCAGCGTGTGCCAAGGTCGTTGGCGGTGACTTTTTCGCCGCTCTTGTTCCACCACTCGGTGACGATCAGGTCGCGACGGCGGTCGCCGTTCTCGAAAGTGTCATAGAATTTCTTGGCCACATTGTAGAACGCCTGCCAGCCGCCGTTCTGCGGGAAGAACACCGTGGGGTTGTCGTCGGGATCGAGGGCTGCGGCATCCCAGGGCACGGTACACATGGAGAGGATGTTGGCATTGCCGTGTTTTGGGGAGCCGTCGGCGAGAGGGTCGCAGCTCACGGCCATGATAATCTCGCTGTTGAACTTGTTGGCGTTCTTGTACAGGTCGGCACATGGGTTGTCGCCCTGGGTGAAGAGCTGGTATTTGCCCTGGAGTTCGGCGAACATCTCAAGTCCCATATCATAATACCCGGGCATGTGGCCGCCTTCATTAAGGCAATGGCGCATCAGGCAGAAACGTGCGTAATCGCGGGTATAACGCCCCTTCTCGGTCTGCACTTCGGGAGCGTGTCTGGCGGCGAACAGGAGGTCGTCGTAGATGTATCCGCACATCTGGTCGAGCGTGGGGCGGGTGGTGTTGCGCTGGGCCTCGTCATCAAACACCTTGTCTGGATCGACAATCACAGGCACCGGGCCGAACACGTGCATCAGATAATACATCATCATGCCGCGGCAGAGACGGGCCTCCCCCAGAAGAGCGTCGCGTGTCTCTTCAGACAGCACGTTGGCCGGAGCGTTCTGCAGCACGTTCACTATATCGGTAAAACGGGTTATCTCGGCGGTCTTCATGAAATGATTGGGGTTGCTGTCGTCGACCACCCAGCCGCGCCAGTAATGGATACAGTTCTCGTAGTTGGCTTTGGAAAGCTGGAGCCATTCTCCGCCGCAGCGTGTGTATCCCGGTGCCATGATGTCGGATGTCGAGTCGAAGAAACGGATGTCGCCCCCGGTGGCGATATACCACCCGTGCATACCTGTGCCTTCGTTTATGGTATAAGTGAACGGGGTGGTGAAAGGGAGGTAGCAAATCATCATGTACGACACATATTCGTTTTCTGTCGAAGGATATTTGCCCTGGAGAAGCTCTCCGTATATCTTGGCGTCGAAATTGTCCTCACATGATGAGGTGAGAAGCATAATAGCCGCCGTGAGCGAGAATAATATTCTGGTTTTCATATAGAGGTAGGCAGTAATAAGCGTTTTTAGAAGATAATCTTCGCGCCGAACGAGTATGTCCTCAACTGGGGATAGTTGCAGCCTGACAGCATACTTGACGCAATGACGATTTCAGGGTCGTCGCCGGTGAAACCGGTGAAAGTGAACGGGTTCTGCACGTCAGCATACAGGCGCAGGCTCTGCATGTAACCCTTGAGGAATGACCATCCGCGGGCATCGAAGGTGTAGCCCAACGTAATGTTACGCACACGCAGGAAGTCGGCTTTTTCGTAGAAGAGCTTTATGCCTGCGTTGCCGGGCATGGTGACATCCTTGGTGGCAACGCCGGGAGTAGTCCCGCCGGGGTTGGTCTGAGAGTTCCACACGGTGAACGCGTAATCAGTGGGGTTGGCGGCGCTGATGCCGCTGGCGAGGTTGTTGGCCGAGCAGTTGGCGGCCTTGGTGTTGTTGTATTTCTCCACGCCGAGCTGACCGTACATATAGATGTCGAGGTCCCAGTTCTTGTAATAGAATGTGTTGCCGAAACCGTAATAGAGCTTGGGAAGGAGGTCATCCATGTAGATGTCGCCCTCGTCGATGACGCCGTTGCCGTTGCGGTCGTCAATGATCGGGAAACCTGGTTTCTGGGCATCGACCGGAAGAGAGCGCTGGGATTCGGGCATATTGCTGCGGTCTGCGTTGATTATGCCGGTGGTGTTATAGTAGTAATAGGCGCTCATCGGCTCGTTTTTACGCTGCTGGTAAGTCTTGTAGTCATAGTTTGGCATACGTTCCACCCAGTCGGCGCGGTAGTGCGAAAGAGCCAGCGAGGTTGTCCAGGTAAAGTCTGTGGTACGGATGTTTTCAGAGTTGAGCGAGAGTTCGACACCGGTGCGCTTGTAGTGGGCGCCGTTGACCGGACGGGTGGGATACATATTGAGCAGGGAGGTGTAGGCGGTGCCGAGCATATTTGTCACATCGTTGCGGAAGATGTCGAGGTTACCCGACAGACGATTGTTGAGAACCACGAAGTCGAGCCCGACGTTTTTCATTGTGGTCTTTTGCCACGTCACGTCGTCGTAGCTGCCCCCCAGCAGGACGAACGGCACATAAGTCACGCTGCCGTTGGAGAATTTTATGTCTTCACGCGACACGCCGACAGTACCGTACAGGGAGGTGCCGAGGTTGTCGCTGCCGGTGACGCCGTAGCTGGCACGCAGTTTGAGCAGGTTGAGCCATGTGAGGTTCCGGAGGAATTTCTCCTGGGATATTTTCCATGCGCCTGACACCGATGGGAACCACGAGTATTTCTTGTTGTCGAAGAATTTGTCGGTACCGTCGCGGCGCACTGTCGCGGCAAGCACATACTTGTCGAAGAGGATGAAAGACGCGCGTGCGAACTGTGAACGTTTCTCGTTTTCGTATTTATACGACGAAGGGACGAAAGGGCCGTCGGCCGCGCCGAGATTGGAGTCCTGGATCATGTCGTTGGCGTTCTGATAGGAGACGGTCATGCCATTCCCCTTGTCGACATAGCGTCCCATCCCCACGACCGCATTGAAATCAAGAGCCTGCCAGAAGTTGTGGTTGAAATTCACCATGCCTTCCATCGTCTCGTACTGGCGTTCGACATAGCCGAGACTGCCGCGCGACTTTTTCACGAGCCCGAAGTAGACATCCTTGGGGATGTAGGATGTGCGCCGCCCTGTCTCGTGATTGATACCGTAGACCAGACGTACCGACAGCATCTGCCTGATTATGTCGATATCCATCGCGAAGTTGGCATAGTAGCTGCTCTGGCGCGACTCGTCGATTATATCGAGGGTAGCCACCGGGTTGGGGACACGGCCGAAGATGGTGTACTCGCCGTTCTTGTCATAGACAGGGAGGTATGTGGGGTAATGCAAGGCTGAGTAGAGCGAGCCGGAGGCCGAGTTGCCCTGATTTCCGGTATCGCCGCCGACCAGACCGTTTTCGTATCTGTTCCTGTTAAGGTTGACTATGGTTGATAGTTTCAGGAAGGGGAAGAGCTGCGCGGTGATGTTTGTGCGCAGCGAGTAGCGCTCCATGCCTGCATTGCGTATGATACCGTCCTCGTTGAAATAGTTCACGCCGAGATAATATTTCAGTTTCTGGGTGCCACCGCTGATTGTCAGCGAATGGTTGTTGATATGGCCTGTCTTGAGTACATAGCCCTGCCAGTCGGTGTCAGTGGCGTTGTCAATCTGGGTCTGGGAGAAGACGGGTGTCCACTTGCCGTCGTAAGCGAGGTTGCCGTAGGGATACTGGTTGTTGTTGAGCAGGTATTTTTCCTTGTCGAAGACGTTGACCAGGTTCATGTACTCGACGCTGTTGAGGCGGTTGAGACCGTAATTGTATCGTTTCTGTATGGAGTAGCTCCCTTCGTATGTGATGGTGGGCTTTCCTTCGGCTCCTTTCTTTGTGGTGATCAGCACGACACCGTCGGCCGCGCCGATACCGTAGATGGCAGCCGAGGCATCCTTGAGAACCTCTATCGACTCTATGTCTCCGGGGTTAAGCCCGGCCAGCGCAGAACGTTTCACATTGTCGGGCAGACCGGTCTCCCCGCTGCCGGCTTCGAGCGAAGAGTTGGGCATGATCACACCGTCGACAACATATATAGGGTTGCCACCGCCGCGGATAGAGATATTGATGTCTCCCCCTGGCTGAGTGCTGCTCACTGTGGCCTGCAGACCGGCCGCACGGCCAAGCAGCATGCTTGACACGCTGCTGTTGGCGGCTTTGGAGATTTTGTCGGTTTTTACGGTGGCGATTGATGTGGTCAGGTTTTTTCGGGTGGTGGTACCATAGCCGACCACCACGACCTCGTCAAGCACGTTGGTGTCGGGCTTCAGGCGCACCGTCAGCTCATTTTTGTCTCCGGGCTTCACAGTTGCGGGCTGAAACCCCAGATATGAGATGTAGAGTTGCCCCTCTGCCGGCATTTCGATCGAGAAATAACCGTCGATATCAGTTACCACCCCCGGAGTGTTCTTGTCGAAAGTCACAGGAGCGCCGATAAGCGGCTCGTCGTTTGAGGCGTCAACCACAGTGCCGGTCACCCGACGTTTTGCCGGAGACGCTTT
>USKE01000139.1 GCA_900555165.1 uncultured Porphyromonadaceae bacterium
CACTACGTGGCTCATATTTCGTGTTTATGGTTCCGTAATATTTTACCGGACACCAATAAATGGGAATAATGGGAGTAATGGGAGTGATGGGGAGCGTGGGAGGTGCCGATACAAAAAAGCCGGTGAAATGCGGGGGCATTTCACCGGGCTTTTTTGCGGACTGTATGACGACAGGCCGGGATTATTTTGCTGCGGGAGCGGAGGGGGTGGCGCTCAGGCCGAGCTTGGTGCGTACGGTCGGGGTCACGTCAACCACGTCGGCGGCTGTGAAGGCTGCCACGCCGGCGGGGAGAATCATGGTGTAGCCCTGTTCGGTGCCCACGGCCTTGATGGCGTCGACGAGTTTCTGCTGAACGGGCTGCATGAGCTGAGCCTGCTGGCGCTGCAGATCCTGCTGTGCTGTCTGGGCGAACTGCTGGGCCTTCTGGTCAAGTTCCTGGAGTTCGGCCATGCGGCGCTCCTTGATGGCGGGGAGGGCGTTGGGATCCTTGTCGAGTTCCTGGAACTCGGCGAACTTCTTCTGTACCTCTTCCTGGAGTTTCTGGTATTCGGTCTCGTAGGTCTTGGCTTTTTCCGCAACCTGGGTCTCGATGGTTTTCATCTCGGGCATGTCCTGCATGATGGCGTTGGCATCGACGGTGCCGAACTTGGGGGCCTGGGCCCAGGCGCATGCGGGGATAGCCACAGCCAGGGCGAGCAAAAGTTTCTTAATCATTGGTCTATTAGGATTTTTAAATTATAATCTGGGAGTTATGGGAGAGATGGGCGTTATGGTAGTTATGGTAGGGTCGGGAGGGGTCAGTTGGCGTAGCCGAGCTTGGCGAGCACCTCGTTCGAGACGTCGATGCGCGGCGATGCGTAGATGATGTTGGCCGACGAGGCACGGTCGAAGATGGCCTGGTAGCCGCGTTCCTCTGAGAGTTTCTTTACGGCGTTGTAGATGTCGTCCTGGATGGGTTTCATCAGCGTCTGGCGTTTTTTGTAAAGCTCGCCCTCGGGGCCGAAGTATTTGTAGCGCAGTTCGGTTGCCGACTGCTCTTTGGCCACGATCTCCTCCTCGCGTTTCTTCACCTGCTCTTCGGTGAGGAAAACCTTGTCAGAGAGGTACTGTTTGTACATCTGGTCGGCCTCCTTGCTGACGGCTTCGACCTCTTTCTGCCAGCGCTGAGAGAGCTGGTTGAGCTGTTCGTTGGCCATTTCGTATGAGGGCACATTCTTGAGGATGTACTCCATGTCGATGAGCGCGAACTTCTGTGCTGATGCGCCGGCAGCGCATATCACTGCAAGCACGAGGGCTAAAAATATCTTTTTCATTGGTTTAGTCGTTTGGGGATATAACATTAAGACAACTGAGGAGCCGAAAGGTTTAACCTAATGCGGCTTACGCGACGGTCAGTGGCATCAGAACTCCTGGCCGAGGATGAAGTGGAAGTGCGAGCCGCCCTTGGTGCCGTATACCTTGTCGAAACCGTAGGCCCAGTCGATACCCATCATGCCCACCATGGGGAGGAAGATGCGCACGCCCACGCCTGCCGAGCGTTTCAGCGAGAAGGGTGAGAAGTCTTTCACGCGGGTCCAGGCGTTACCACCCTCGACGAAACAGAGTCCGTAGATGGTTGTCGAGGGCTGCAGCATGAACGGGAAATGGAGCTCAAGGCCGAAACGTGTGTAGGCGTAGCCCTCGCGGCTCCAGGGGGTGAGCGAACCGTTTTCGTAACCGCGCAGGGCGATGGTCTCGGTGGCGTAGGTGTACGAGCCCGACATGCCGTCGCCGCCCACATAGAATGTCTCGAACGGCGAGCGGAGCCATTTGTTGTAGCTGCCGAGCAGACCGATGTCGGCGCGGGTCATGAGCACGAGGGTCCACTTGCCGTTGGGGTCGGTCAGAGGGGTATAGGTGCGCGACTTGAAACGGAGTTTCCAGTATTCGATCCAGCGGTAGAGCTCTTTCTTAGAGGCCACGGTGTTCTCCTGCGAGAGTTTCTCCCAGTTCTTGTTGGGCGAGAAGAGCGATGCCGGGGGCGTCAGGTGCAGGCTCAGCTGGAAAGTCGAGCCGCGGCGTGTATAGAGCGGGTTGTCGATCGAGTTGCGGGCCAGGGTGAGGCCGAGCACCAGGGCGTTCGACGTACCGTTGTTCATGTAGTAGAGGTACTCCCAGTTCTTGAGGTAGTACCAGTTGTAGCTCAGCTCGGTGGTGAAGGTGAAGTAGTCGTCGGGCCAGTTGAGCTGTTTGCCGAAACCGACGGTTATGCCGGCCATCTGAAGCACTTTGTTGGGGTCGTAGGCGTTCTCGATCGAGTTCTGGTAGTAGTCGCCGAAGTTGCCGTAACCGTAACCTCCGTAGCCGTAGCCACCGTAACCGCTGTAAAGATAGGGGTTCTGCCAGTTGGAGTTGTAATATGACGAGTTGACGCCCGTCTGGCGCGAGTAATATGCCGATACCGAGAGCGAGTTGGGGCGCTTGCCGCCGAACCAGGGGTCAAGGAACGAGAGCGAGTACATCTGGTAGTAGCGGGCGTTGGTCTGGGCCGAGATGGTGAATGTCTGTCCCTCGCCCTGGGGTATAAGTCCCTTGTATGACGACGGGTTGAACAGGTTCTTTATCGAGAAGTTGGTGAACTTCAGCGCCAGCTTGCCGATGATGCCGGTCTGGCCCCAGCCGAGCGAGAACTCGATCTGGTCGTTGGCTTTCGACTCAAGGTTGAAGGCGATGTCGACCGTACCGTTCTCTTCGTTGGGCTGAACATCGGGCACCATGTTCTCGGGGTTGAAATGGCCGGTCTGGGCAATCTCGCGCATAGAGCGCATGAGATCCTGTTTCGAGAAGAGCTCACCCGGCTTGACACGCAGGTCGCGGCGCACCACCTTCTCGTAGAGGCGGTCGTTGCCGGTGATGGTGACCTTGTTCACGCGGGCCTGGGGGCCCTCCATCATGCGCAGCTCCAGGTCGATTGAGTCGCCGTGGATGTTCTTCTCGATGGGCACGATGTTGAAGAAGAGGTAACCCTTGTCCATGTAGGCCGACGACACGGCATCCTCGTCCTGCGTCAGGCGCTTGTCGAGGTGCTTCTGGTTGTAGACGTCGCCCGGTTTCATGTCGAGCAGGTAGTTGAGCTGGTCGGTGGTGTAGAGGGTGTTGCCGACCCACGAGATGTCGCTCAGATAGTATTTCTTCCCTTCGGAGAGGTCGATGTAGACATCAACCTTGTTTTCGCCGTAGGGAACAACAGAATCCGAGAGGATTGCGGCGTCGCGGTAACCCAGCTCGTTGTATTTCTGCAGGATGCGCTCAAGGTCATCCTTGTAGTCCTGCTCGACGAACTTCTTCTGGCTGAAGATTTTCCAGAGATTCGAGCCTTCGTTGGTCTTCTTGATCACGCGCTTGAGCTTGCCGTCTGAAAGCACCTCGTTGCCGGTGATGTAGATCTTGTGCACCTTCACCTTGCCGTGCTTGTCGACGCCGATGGTCACGATCTGCTCGTTCTCTTTCGAGAGGTCGTCGTCGAGGCGGATCTTCACGTCGGCGTTGCCGAAACCCTTGTCGGCAAAGTATTTCTTCACGATGTCGGTGGCGCGGTTCACGATGTTCTGCGTGATCTGGTTGCCCTGCATGAGCTGGAGGCGTTTCTGCAGGTCCTCGCGCTCTGATTTCTTCATGCCGGTGTAGCGCACCTCCGAAATGCGGGGCTGTGTGCGCATCTTCAGCAGAATCCAGGCCTTGTCGCCCACGGTCTTCTCAAGCACGATCTGCGCCTGTGCGAAAAGGCCCTGGCGCATCAGGCGTTTGGCGGCGGTGGTGACATCGGGCCCGGGAATCTCGATGCGGTCGCCCACCTTGAGTCCCGAGTAGCCTATGACGTTGTAGTCGGCATAATTGTCGGCGCCGGATACGCGTATTCCGGCAATCTCGTAGGTGTTGGGCACGCCCGAGTATATGACGGGCGGGTTTATGATGGTGTCTGACGCCACCTGGCCCCTTGACGGGGCCGCGAAGGCGAGCAGGGCTATCAGTGCAGTCAGCAGGCGGTTGGGCATAGGGCTGTGATGAAGGATGGTGGATTTCACCGTTTTGTAGAGTTGATTTGTTCAGAAGTGAGTCCGAATCGGCGTTCGCGGCTCTGGAAACGCAACAGCGATTCCAGAAAGTCGGCTTTGGTGAAATCGGGCCAGTATTTGTTTATGACGTCAATCTCTGCGTAGGCGATCTGCCACAGCAGGAAGTTCGATACACGTGAGTCGCCCCCGGTGCGAATGAGCAGGTCGGGGTCGGGGCAGTCGCACGGCAGTGCGGCGGTGGAGAGGGCCGATGAAAGCATGTCGCCGTCGATGTCGGCGGGGTCGAGTGTGCCGTCGGCGGCACGGGCGGCAAGCTGACGGGCGGCGTTTACAATGTCCCAGCGCCCCGAATAGCTCAGGGCCAGGTTCAGCACCAGGCCTGTGCAGTGTGCCGTGGCGGCGAAACACCCTTCGAGGCGGCGGCGCGGCTCGTCGGGCATGCGCTCGAAGTCGCCTATCATAGTCAGGCGCACGTTGTTCTTTATCAGGTCGGGGGTCTCGCGCTCTATGGCGATGCCGATCAGGTGCATCAGGGCGTCGACCTCGGCCTTGGGGCGTTTCCAGTTCTCGGTAGAGAAGGCATAGAGCGTCAGACACTTCACCTTGGCCTCAGAGGCGATTTCGGTGATGCGGCGCACAGTGGTGACACCCTCGACGTGCCCTTCCGAGCGGTCGAGGCCGCGAGCCTGCGCCCAGCGTCCGTTGCCATCCATGATTATGGCTACGTGGCGGGGCACCTTGCGCTCGTCAATCCGGGAAAGCAGCTCTGTCAGCCTTGCATCAGTCATATTCGTGCTGGGTATGTAACTTATGTGGCGTATGTAACTTATGTAACTTATGTGGGGGTCAGTCGACGTAGTGGCAGGTGGTGCAACGCTCGCCGAACTCGTATGTGACCGAGATCTGTATGTTCGAGTACCAGTCGGTGTTGCGGCCGAACGAACTGTGTATCTGGTGCAGGTCGCTCAGCGGACCGTCGACATGGTCGTTGAATACTTTCGTCATCGAGAACTCCGCCCCTAAGTTGAGCCGCGGGCGCAGCTTGAATTTCAGGCCGAACGCCATGGGGATGTTGAACCCCAGGTTGTTCTGCCCCTCGCACGAGGCCAGGGTCAGGCCCACGCCAACGGCCAGGTAGGGTGTCCACCGGCGCAGTTTCTTGTAGGTCTCGCCGATGCCGTAGGGGAAGAAGTTGAACTCCACGCGCCCTCCGAGGTCATAGACCGTGGATTTGAACGTGTAGTTCTGTCCGCCCGGGAATACATCGTCCATGTCGCGGGTGTCGCCGCTGAGGCTCATCACGTTGAAAAGCGTGCGCACGGCCCAGCGTACGTCGGGCAGATAGCGGAACGAAGCACCGGCCGAGAATCCCGGATGGCCGAAGATATTGGCCGAGGCGTCGCCCATGTAACCCGACATGCCTATCTGGGCGCCGAGGTCGAATTTATATGTCTCTTCCTGGGCGCTGGCCCCGGGTGCCGGTCCGGCAAGGGTGGCCAGGGCGATGATCAGTATGACGAACAGTTTTTTCAATGCTTGCAAAAGTCGGAAAGAGAGTGTGTTATATGCGGAAAGAGATGGTGTTATATACGGAAAAAGATTTCCGGGGCCCGTGTTACTGCAGTGGCTTGAACCGCAGGGAGTTGATTGTTCCCTGCCAGTAATACTGCTGCAGGGCGCCGTCGGTGCCGTAGCCCCCGAAAAGGAAGAGCGTGGGCACTTCCCATTCTGTAACCGGTTTCACCGCCTTGGGGGTAATGGTGGCGGTGCGCTCGAACACCAGCATGTCGGCTCCCCAGAGAGAGGGGATATATTTCGGCAACTGGAGCAGGTCAGTGCCCTTGACCCAGGTCATGCCCAGGTCGCGCGAAACGTAGACATCGCGCTGCACCCCCTCTGTGGTGCGGCCGCCGACGGCCACAAGGGCCGGAATGCGGCTTGACTGCCACGACAGGGTGTCGGTCTCGACTATGGTGTAGCGTGCCATGGCATAGCCCTGGGCGGCAGGAAGTCCGCCA
>USKE01000140.1 GCA_900555165.1 uncultured Porphyromonadaceae bacterium
ATGCGATAACAGAATAAATGTGTTGCTAATACATCGTATGTTGGGAACAAATACAAAGATAGAACAAATTTCGCAGGGAGGGCAATCAGATGAAATATAATAATCCGATCGTAAAAGGATTTTATCCGGATCCAAGTGTCTGCTTTGCAAACGGAAAATATTATATGGTATGCAGCAGTTTTCAGTATTTTCCGGGCGTACCGCTTTTTGAAAGTAACGATCTTGTGAACTGGACACAGATTGGTCATGTATTAACCAGAAAGAACCAGATCATGTTAGAAAAAGTCAACAGTAGTGGTGGTGTCTTTGCACCTACGATCCGTTTTCATAACGGTCGTTTCTATATGGTAACCACAAATGACACAACACACCAGCATTTCTATGTATATACGGACGATATTCACAAAGAATGGTCTGATCCGATCTATGTCGATCAGAACGGAATTGATCCATCTCTTTATTTTGAAGGAGATAAAACATATTTTATGAGCAATGGTTCAGATGATACCGGCAAGCTGGGCGTGATCCAGTGTGAGATTGATATCGAAACCGGCAAAAAACTTTCACCAAGCACCTGTATCTGGCAAGGTTCCGGTGGACGCTACTTAGAAAGTCCTCATCTTTATAAGATTGGTGACTGGTATTATCTGATGGCAGCAGAGGGCGGCACAGAATATGGTCATATGGTTACTTATGCACGAAGCAGTTCTGTATGGGGACCTTTCGAAAATTACAAATCCAATCCTGTTTTGACCAACCGTAACAAAGCACCTTATATCATTCAAGGTATTGGTCATGGCGATCTGATCCGGGATACAAACGGTGACTGGCATATTCTCTGCCTCGGTTTTCGTCAGATCCACATCTGGCATACCTTCCACCACCTTGGACGTGAGGTTTTCTTAATTCCTGTGAGCTTTGATCAAGATGGATGGTTTACTGCCGGTAACGATGGAACTGCCGAAGAAACGTATGAACTCAAAGGCGATTTTGAGCAGATCACAAAGGATACTTATACCTTTGAAAATACGAACTGGAGGAAAAGAAAATGGCTTTTACTGCTGCTGATGTGAAGACCCTGCGCGAGATGACCAGCGTGGGTATGATGGACTGCAAGAAGGCGCTTGTCGAGTGCGACGGCGATATGGACAAGGCTGTTGAATGGCTGCGCGAAAAGGGTCTGGCCAAGGCTGCCAAGAAGGCCGGCCGCATCGCCGCCGAGGGCATGGCTTACGCCGTTGACATTGACGGCATCGGTGTGATCATCGAGGTCAATGCCGAGTCCGACTTCGTGGCTAAGAACGACCTGTTTGTGGAGTATGTCAAAGGCGTCGCCGCTGTCATCGCAAAGGAAAACCCGGCCGATCTCGACGCGCTGTATGCCTGCGCTTACGGCAACGGCAAGACCGTGCTCGAGGAGCAGAACGACAAGGTCCTCGTCATCGGCGAGAACATCAAGGTCCGCCGCTTCGCCCGCTTCGCCGAGAACGTCTCCGTGCCCTATGTGCACGCCGGCGGCAAGATCGGTGTGCTGGTGAACCTGGAGTCCGACCTGCCCGCTGAGAAGGTGGAGGAGATCGGCAAGGACGTGGCCATGCAGATCGCCGCTCTGAACCCCCGCTTCTGGGACAAGTCTCAGGTGGGCCAGGATGTCCTGGACGAGGAGAAGAAGATCATGATGGTCCAGATGGAGAACGATCCCAAAATGGCCGGCAAGCCAGAGCAGGTCGGTGCGTCCCTGTGCGTTAACGTTTGCGGCTGCGGCAAGAGCTGCGGCCACGATAGTGAGTCTGGTAAAGAAGGTCATGATGCGATGAATCTGGTTTAAGGTTGTAGGTTGGGAATTTATTTGAGCATGACTGCGGGAACCTGCCGGAAACCGGTCTGATCCTACCGGAAACTAACCTATACCTTAACTTATGGTTTCCGGCAGGTTCCGCGGTCTGCGTTGTATTATGCCGTTACTGCTCGATTACAATCATCGTCCAGTATTTCAGCTGGGGAACGGTGAACGAAAGCGAAGTGCCTTTCTGCTCGAAAGCAAGCTCCTGCACGGCACCGCCATGGAAGTCGGGGGTGGCGGCCCACACACGTTTCACTTTCTTGTCGGTGGCGGTGGTGACGGGTATGTTGACCGAAGTCATAGGGGTGGGGCGCACGCCGTTGAGGTCACGCCAGCTCAGATCGTCTACATTGCGGAAGTTGATCAGCGAGATTACCTCTGAATTGCCCACGTTGCGGGCGTAGGTGACGATGTTGCCGGCTTTCGGGGGCCATGCGCTGAAGTTGAGTTTCTTCGAGGTATCCGAGCACTTCAGGGCCGACGCGAACTCAGAACGTGTGTCGCTGCCGCGGAGAAGGTTCTGGTAGGCGGTCATGAAGTCGTAGTAGCGCACTATTGCGGTGCGGAGCTCGGGAGTCATCTCCAGGTTCGAGTTGGGGAAATACTCGCTGCCGAGCATGTGGTCGCCAAGTTCGAGGTGAGAGCCGCCGAGTGCCATCATCACGGCGTCGGTGAGCAGTACGCCCGGGGTGTTGAACTCGCCGCGCGAGCCGCTTTTGCCGTAGTTCATGTAGGCGGCGAAGACGGTCTTCAGCGCGCCGTCAGAGTAGACGTCGTTGGCCTTGATGATGGTGTGGAGGTCTTTGAACTCCTTCTCGTCGTCCCATACCTCGTTGTAGCAGAAGTCAACCTTGCCCGACGAGGCTATGTTCTGCGCGCCGTAGCTTGCCACGGCGTTCATGATGAGGCTTTTCGAGGGCTGGCGCTCTTTCATTGCCGAGATGAACTTGCCGTAGCCGCGGGGAAGGTTCACCTTCACGCCATAGTAGTCGTAGCGGTCGCCGCGGTTGCCGAGCTGGTCAATCTGGTAGCCGTCGAAGTCGAACACGGCATAAACGTCGTCGGTGCGGTCGCCGATGTATTTGAGCCATTCGTCGTTCGAGGGGTCAACCAGGAAGATGTCGCTCTTCCAGCTCGAAGGGAGGTTGTGGGCATCCTTGTCGCCGCGGTGGGTATCCTTGAAGATGTACCATTCGGGTTTCACACCGTCGGCGGCGGCATCGTCAAGCACACCGAAACAGAGGTTGTAGAAGATAGACTTCATGCCGTAGCCGTGCTGCAGGTCGATGTACTTGCGCACTACAGATGCGTTGACGTCGCGGTTGGCTATGTCCTTGTAGCGCTCCATGGGCTGGGCGGGGGTGCCGGCCAGCGGCTGGTGGTGCTTGTAGTGCCAGTCCTGGAACTGCACGCCGTTGATGTGGCAGCGGTTCAGGAACTCCATCTCAGACTCGATGACGCCCGAGGGGAGTTTAGAGTCGTCGAATGTTGCCACGAAACCGTAGCGCGGGAATTTAGTCCAGTCAGACGAGACATCGACGGCGATGGTGCCGTAGATCATGTCCTCGCCCTTTTCGGTGGGCTTGTAAAGCTCCACCATGTAGCCTGTGAAGTCGGTTGCGGGAGCGGCCCATTCCCAGGAGGTCGACGTGGCGTCGGTCTCGGCCACGGTCTGGGCGCCCTGGCGGTAACGCACCTTCAGGCCGGTGACAGGCTCAGAGGCCGTGAAACGTACTTTTTCGCCCGGAGCGTATACGGCCTTGTCGGTGGTGAGGTCGATCTGCAGGTTCGATTTCACGGGGCGCACGTCGGTGACAGTGGTCTCGCCGCCCCCCTCGGGATTGGGATTGGGGTTGGGATTGGGCTCGTCGCTCGAGCAGGCGGCGGTCACCGCGGCCAGAGCTCCGATTGCAAGAAGATTCATTTTTTTCATGTCGTGTTATCAGTTTAGAGGCATGCCCGGCGGGCATGAGCATGGTTGATTGTTTCGGTTCGTGAAGTTTTCAGTTGTTGTTCCGTCAGCCTCGACCATGCATCATGCCGCGGGGCGTGCATCATGCCTGGGGTGAGGAGGGGTGGTCAGTTCTTTACGAATGTGACCTGGTCGAGGAGTTGGTTGAGGGTTATGGTGTAGTTGCCGGCCTCGGTGATCTTCCACTTGCGGTCTACGTCGCCCACGGCGATTTCGGTGTACATGTCAGAGAACCATGAGTCGCTCTTGTCGATGAAGATCACGGTCTGTGCGGTGCCGTTGGGCTCGCAGCCCTCGGTGGGGGCCAGGAACCATGCGCCGTTCCAGTCGTCACGCTTGTCGGCCGAGAACTTCAGCTCGCCGGCGGTGAGGTTGCCGGTCCAGGTGAAGATGTTGGGGTCAGAGGCATCGACGGTCATCGGGGTGGCGTTGCCGAGATCCCAGCCGTTGGGTGTGGCGTCGCCCACAAGATACATCGTGGCGTAGGGTGTGAACTCACGCATAAGCATGCGCTGCTGTCCCGTGCGGGTATCCACGCTTATTTTATAGGCCTTGTTGGTCTCGTCGGGGTTGAGGTACCACTTGTTGTCGGGGTCGAAACCTTTCACCAGTTCCATCGAGGTATCGGTGTAGGGGGCGTTGGGCTGTGTGGCCTTGAACATGTTCTCCCACGAGCCTGATGTGGTGCCGAACTTGAATTCACCGCCTTTGGTAAAGAATATGCCGAGCTTGAAGATGAAGGGGTCGAGCGGGTCGGCGTTCATGGGGCGGAAATTCCAGTCGGTCTCCTCGCCCACGAAGTAGAGTTCGGGGAACTCGGGAGCTACGCCCTGGGTGGGTGTCACTGAGATGGTGAGCGAGAGCAGGTTCACGTCGATACGGTAGTATCCGGCCTCGGTGATGGCAAATTGCTCGTCAGGCTGGTCGTCTTCCGTACGAAGAACGAGTCCGCCCTTGCCATTATTATTGTAAGAGGGGA
Source organism: uncultured Porphyromonadaceae bacterium (assembly GCA_900555165.1). Taxonomy (GTDB): domain Bacteria; phylum Bacteroidota; class Bacteroidia; order Bacteroidales; family Muribaculaceae; genus UBA7173. The sequence continues at coordinate 4,795 of USKE01000140.1, forward strand.
GGAAACTGCCCTGATTTAAGATAAATTTGAAATTGCCTGTCTTCATCTCGCCGGTCCAGGTGAAGACGCCGTTGTCGACACGTGCGAGTGCTGTCGCGGCGTCGGCGCTCCAGCCGTTGGGGGCGGCGTCACCGATGAGGTAAAGGGTCTCGGTGACGGGTTTGTAGGGGGTGACGCTGAACGATGCCACCGATTCCTGCACGCCCTCCATGCCGGCCACTGTGGCGAGCACGCGGGCCTCGACGGCCATGGGCTGGCCTGCTGTGGCATGGAACTTGTCGAGCATTATGGCGTTGAGGGTCTCGACCGAAGGTGCCCACTGGTACTGCTGGGTGACCTCGCTGAGCACGGCGTAGGGCTCGGCGAACGATGTGCCGGCCTCGGCGAGCTCGAGGGTGTAGGTGATGCGGTTGCCGGTGCCGTAGTTGGTGCCGGTGGTCCAGTCGAGCTCGACGGCGGTTGCCGAATGTGCGCTCTCGGCGAGTTCTACCTGGGCCGACGAGGCTTTGAGCTCAAGGGGCGCCGAGCCTTTGTCGAGCACCGTGTAGTCATTGTCGGTGCATGAGGCCAGCATGAGGATTGCGGCTGCGGCCTGCGCGATATATCTGAGTTTCATTGTGCTTGTCTGTTGAATGGTTCGGATGGGTGATTAATAGCCGGGGTTCTGGGTCATCAGCGGGTTGGCGTCGATCTCGGTCTGCGGGATGGGGAAGAGCAGACGGTTCTTGTTGACGTTGGTCTTGCCGATTGACTTGAGGAAGTCGATGGCATACTGGCCGCCGTCGATGCGGATCATGTCAAACCAGCGGTGACCCTCGAAAGCGAGTTCCATGCGGCGCTCGTGGATGATTGCCTGGCGCATCTTCTCTGTCGAGTTGGCGATGTCAGAAGAGATGGAGGGGAGACCGGCGCGGCGGCGCACGATGTTGAGGGGGCCTGCGGCATCACGCGGACGGCCGAGCTCGCACAGGGCCTCGGCCTGCATCAGCAGCACCTCGGCATAGCGGTAAACCACGAAGTTGGCGGGCGATGTGTTGTACTCGGGCGAGATGGTCTTAGACACCAGGAACTTGCGCACGTTGAAACCGGTGTTTGACCATGAGCTCTTGTAGGGTGTGCCCTCGAAGTCGGGGCAGCCCTCGTAGAATACTGTGATGTCTTTGCGCAGGTCGCCCTCCTCATACTGGTTCACGAACTCGGCGGTGGGCTGGGTCCAGCCCGAGGATCCCGCGAACCCCGAA
>USKE01000141.1 GCA_900555165.1 uncultured Porphyromonadaceae bacterium
GCCAGCTGCACCGGAACGGGCGCGGCGGGTGCCGGGGTGGCCCCCCACAGCCGTTGTCGGCCACGGTGATGATGAGCCGGTTGCCTGCTATATGTTGTGATAGTGAGATTTCCGTGCCCCCGGAATAGGCGATGGCGTTGGCCAGAAGGTTGCGGAACACCGATGCCAGCAGGGCGCTGTTGCCGTTTACCGGCCCCGGACAGGTGACGGTGTTGACGATGGTGATGCCGCTTTCGCGCGCGGCGGGTTCGTACTCGGCGCATACGTCACCCACAACTGCCGCCGGGTCTACGGCCTCGCGTGTTATCGAGGCGCCACCCTCTTCAAGGCGTGTCACCGCCGAAACGTCGGCCAGCAGGTTCTGCAGGCGCGAGTTGGCCGTCAGGCAGCGCCGCACGAATTCGTCGCGTTTGGCCGGTTCCATGTCGGGATGCGCCACAAGCGTCTCAAGGCAAACGCCCATTGAGGCCACGGGGGTCTTGAGCTCGTGGTTGATGTTGTCGGTAAGCTGGCGCTTGATGCGTATCTTCTCCTGCTCCTGGTGCAGAGCCTGGCGGTGCTCGCGGTCACGGTCGGCGGTGGCCTGCTGCAGGCGTGCGTAGAGCCTTACGATATGGTTCGAGATCTCGCCCAGCTCGTCGCGCGGAAACGGTTCGGTGTCGTGGATGCGTTCGCCGCGTTCGGCACTTTCGGCGAACCGGTTGAGGCGTCGCACATGCTGGCCCAGGCGCCGGGTGGCGAAATATCCGATCACGCACATCAGGGACATTATACCCCCCATGAACCAGAGGAACCCGTAGTCGGCCTGCAGCAGCTGGTCGGTCGACACGCTGTAGGGCACGGCCGTGCGCACCACATAGTCGCCGCGCCGCATGGCCGAATAGAAATATGTCTGGCCGGTGCTTGAGCTGTGGCGGCGCGTGGTGTACCCCTCGCCGCGTCGCATGGCGTCGGCGATCTCGCGCCGGTCAAGGTGGTTGCTCCCCGGCAGGGAGTCGAGGGTGTTGTCGTGTATGACATTCCCGTTTGTGTCGATGACGCTGATGCGCAGGCCCGGCAGCTGCGTGGGGATGTCGAATCGGCTCACCGGCTCGCCGTCGGCCAGCTCGGTGAGGATGCGGTCGTTCACCGTCTGCAGGCGCGCGTTCAGCTCTTCGGCCTTGAACTCTTTCTCGCGCATGTACTGGAACACGGCGAAACACGCCGCCAGCGCCAGCGAATAGGCCACCAATCCGGCAAACAGCCGCCGGTGGTATGTCATCTTACGCCATAAAGCCATAGCCGTAGCCCGGACGGGTAACTATGCACCGGCCATAGGCGCCCAGTTTGGCGCGCAGGCGCGTTATGTTCACGTCAATGACCCTGTCGAGTACCACAACCTCGTCGGGCCAGATATGTTTCAGCAGTTCCTCGCGCGAGAAAACGCGGCCGCGGTGCGACAGCAGCAGCGACAGAATCTCGAACTCCTTGCGCGGCATGCGCACCTCGCGGCCGTCGACGGTGCATACCTTGCGCCCGGGCCATACGGCCAGCCCCTCGTGTGTGATGGGGCGGTCTTCGTCGGCCGCGTTAGGTTGCGCGGCACCCCCGGTGCGCCTTAGCACACTGCGCACACGTGCCACAACGTTGCGTATCGAATATGGCTTGGTGATATAGTCGTCGGCGCCGAGGTCAAGGCCGGCCACCATGTCGTCTTCCGAGTCGCGGGCCGTGCAGAAGATTATGGGTGTGGCCGATGTGGCCTCATTCTTTTTAAGTATCGACGCAAGCTGGGTGCCGCTGATCTCGCCCATCATGATGTCGAGCAATATAAGCCGGTAGGCACTGAGATCGAGCGTCAGGGCCTCTTCGGCGCTCAGGGCCGTGTCGACGTCGAACCCCTCGGCCTCGAGATTGAACCGCAGGGCCTCGCAGAGGGTCTCCTCGTCATCGACCACAAGTATTCTGGGTCTGTCTGTGCTGGTCATAACTTGAAGGCTGTTTGAAACATGAGGCAAATATAGCGCGAAAATCCGGCAATCGCGTCGCCACCCCGGATCTTTAATAAAAACTTAACACACGCACGCGGCGGCGCGCACCGGCGCGTGTAACCATTTTTAGGTATTGCGCGCCCGCGCCAAAACCTGTAATTTTGCAATGAAATCACTATTTATGGTGGCCTGACCACCTGTAAAAAGCAACATCCGATCATTCCTATGGCCACAGCTTTCACGACCTATACCCCGGGCGACCGCCTCAGGGACATAATCGACGACAACAGCCTTCTGCTGCTGGTCATAAGCAGATTCTCGATACCTTTCGGGTTCGGCGACAGCACCGTGGCCGAAGTGTGCCGTGAAAACGGCGTGGACTGTGCCACATTCCTGGCAGTGGCCAACCTCGTATGCGGTAAAACCGTGTCCGACGCACATATCTCGCTCTCCTCGCTCACCGGCTACCTCAAGAAGGCGCACACATACTTCCTCGACTTCAACCTGCCCCAGATACGCAAGAAACTCATCGAGGCAGTCAACACTGCCGATGTTACAGATGTCACCTTCCTGATAATCAAATATTTCGATGACTATGCCATAGAGGTCAGGCGCCACATGGAGTATGAGAACGAGGTGCTCTTCGCATATATCAAGAAACTGCTCGGAGGCGAGATCGACGAGTCGTTCGACCTCGACAGCTATTCGTCGACCCACACCGACATGGCCGACAAACTCAACGAGCTCAAAGAGATTATCATAGGCCACTACCGCCGCTCGGGCAACGACATACTGAACTCATTCCTCTACGACATCATCAACTGCCAGGGCGATCTTATCTCGCACTGCATGGTCGAGAACCGCCTGCTCGTGCCCGCCGTCAGGGAGATGGAGCAGAACGTGCGCGTCCGGCACCTCGAAAGCGCCGCCGAGGCCCTGCCCCCCGCCGAGACCCGTGCCGCCGCCGTGACCGACGAGAACCTCAGCGACCGCGAGAAAGAAGTGATAGTCTGCGTGGCCAAAGGCATGTCAAACAAAGAGATCGCCGACGCCCTCTGCATCTCGGTAAACACCGTCACCACCCACCGCCGCAACATCGCCAACCGCCTCCAGATCCACTCGCAGGCCGGCCTCACCATCTTCGCCATCATCCACCGCCTCATCGACATCAAAGACATCCGCCTCCGCTGATCCTCCGCTCCGCGCGTCATTAGTATCAGCATGAAAATACAGAGAGCCACAAGTCATTGACTTGTGGCTCTCTGATTGCGGAAAGACAGGGATTCGAACCCTGGGTACCCGTAAGGGTACAACGGTTTTCGAGACCGTCCCGATCGACCGCTCCGGCATCTTTCCTTGGGGCGTTTGCAAGTGCAAAGTTAAGAGTTTTTTCCGAGAGAGAAAAGAAAAAATCATGTTTTTTGCCCTTGAAAGGCAAAAAAACATGATTTTTCGGGGGGAGGAGGTTCCCGGAAATCGTCAGAGGGATGCCGGATGTCCGGCAATCAGATTACCCGACATGCCTACCGCGCACTGCTATTAGAGGAGTTTTACGACACGCTATATGTCGGAGCGGCGGGTCAGTAGCGGATTTTGCCGACGATGTTGCCTACACGGCGGATGTAGACCTCGCCCTCGTGCGGGGTGGTCACGCGGATGCCCTGCAGGTTGTAGTAGGTGGTCTCGGCGCCGGGGTAGGTGTAGTCGGCGCCGGTTTCGTCGATGGCGTTGACCATATAGTCGGTGATGCCGAGGTTGTCGATCATCACGCGCTTGCCGGCTGTCTGTTTCAGGCGTATGCGTACTTCGGCAGGGTAGGGCACGTTAACTTCCACGGCGTGGCGCTCGTAGGTGGTGGCGGTCACGGGGATGCTGGTCACGGTGTGCCAGGTGTTGCCTTTGTCGGTCGAGACCATCAGGTCGAAGGCGGCCTCGTCGTCGGGGTTGCCGGTGGTCTGCCAGCGTTTGGCGTAGAATGAAACCACACCGGCGCCGTTGGCCTTGTCGGTGGTCATTTCAAGGAATCCTGTGCCGGTCTTGTTGGTGCGGGCGGCCTGCAGGCCCTCGTAGGGGAACGACTGGTCGTTGTTTGCCACGAAATATGCGTCGGTACTCCATGTGGCGGCCGAGCCTACATATTCTTTGGTCGAGTAGCTCGACTGGCCGGGGTTCTCGAAGGTCTCGAGGAAATCCGGGGTCTCGCCGGGCTCGTCATCCCCGCCGGGGCCCGGTGTGGGGTCGGGATCCTCGCCGGGATCCGGATCAGGATCCTCGCCGCCGGGGCCCGGTGCCACCGAACCGTCGGGATACCAGGGTGTGCCGTTTTTATCACCCCAGATATAGTCGGCCAGTTCGGGATGGTCGATGAACGGGTTGCGGTTGCGCTGGTGACGGTACACGGCATCGTTGCGGTCGGTCTCTTTCTTCGAAACCTGGTCGTTGTGGGCCCATTCCATGAACATCTCCACGGCCCAGGTCTTGTAGCAGGGGTAGTCGTTGCCGGCCAGGCAGTCTGACGACCATCCCTTTATGCGTGAGTTATAGCAGGCCGCCATATAGAAATATGTGCGGGCGAAATCGCCTTTGTACTCGTCGTCAGGCTCGAATACCTTGCCCGAGTAGCCGGGGTAGGTCGATGCGCCCAGGCGCCCGAGTCCGCGCACCGAGCCGTTGGTCTTTGTCTCGCCGTTGGCGCACACGCCGTAAGGGAAGTTCGAGCGCTGGTTGTTCACATATCCGTCGGTGGGATAGATATGGAAGGCGTCGCTGTTCATGGGGCTGGCGTTGCCGAACCAGCTTTTGGGGAACGAGTGCTCGCGGTTGAGGGCGTCGCCCACGGCCTTGTAGTTTTTGTTTTTATACTGCTCCCAGTTGCGCCCCCAGTCTTTGGTGGAGTACATGTCCCAGACCGAGCCGTCGTCGTGCACGTCAGAATCTTTGTATACATCCCACAGGCCGTCGTAGCCGACGTTCGTGTGGCTTGAGATCACCGATTCAAGGGCTTTGAGGAGGGCTTTGCCCGTCTTCCCCTCGCACGAGTCGTAATACCCCTCGGGGGCGGCGGCGTAGGCCGATGCGCTCAGCATCGTGGCCGCCAGGATGGTATAGATTTTAGATTTCATCTGCCGGTAGATAAGGTTGGTTGTAAAAGCGTTTGCAAAGGTAGCCGATTTTTGCAAAACCGCCACGGATGTACCGGTTAAAAAATCATGACGCACCGAAAAGCAACCGGCGCTGCCGGCGTGTCGCGTTCCCGTGCACGGGTGTCAGTAGCTGAACGACGAGCCGCCCAGAAACTCGCGCAGCAGCGAGGTGGGGGGCACGTCTTTGGCGCCGATGGGGGCGAAATAGCTCAGGAAACGGCGCAGACGGTAGGCCTCGGCATACTCGGGGCAGTCGTTGGGCACGTCGCGCAGTATGGCCTCGCCGTAGTCGCGCATCACGCCCAGCTCGAAGAGCAGCGACGAGTTGAATGTCGAGTCGGCGTTTTCCTGATAGGGGAATATCCAGCGCTCCTCGCCGCGGCGCACCGAAGGCCACATGCGCAGGGTGTCGACCGCCGAGGCCCCGCGGTACTTGTGGTCGCGTATGATGCGGCGCAGAAGGCGGTTGTCGGTAGTGGGAATCCAGTTGTGGTCGTCGATCGAAAGGGTGGTGAGCGCCGAGACGTACACGCGGTATTTCTGCTCCTCGGGAATCGAGGGGGTGAGCGCCGGGTTCAGACCGTGGATACCCTCCATGAGCAGTATCGACCCGGGCTTGAGCCGCAGGGTGTCGCCGCGGTACTCGCGGCGCCCCAGCTCGAAGTTGTAGGTGGGCATCCGCACCTCCTCGCCGCGCAGCAGTGCCTGCAGGTCGCGGTTGAAGGTGTCGAGGTCAAGGGCGTAGAGCGACTCGAAATCAGGGCGCCCGTCGGCGTCGAGGGGTGTCTTGTCGCGGTCGACGAAATAGTTGTCGAGCGAGATCATCTCGGGCTGCAGCAGGTTGGCCATGAGGTATATGGCCAGGCGCTTGGTGGTGGTTGTCTTGCCCGACGACGACGGCCCCGCC
>USKE01000142.1 GCA_900555165.1 uncultured Porphyromonadaceae bacterium
TCAAGCAAACGGGCGCCCCGGGCGGGGGGGCCGAGCCGGGCAGCCTCGGCGGCGTCGATGCCCGACCCGGTATGGCGCTCGGCCACACGGGCATAGCGCTCGGGGGCGCCCTCGCGGCGCAGCAGGTCGGCGCCGATCACGCCATGCATTATATAAGGTGCGGTGCCGTGACACCCTATCGAGGGGGCGTCGCAGGCGAAGATGCCGATGTCGTGAAGCATTGCGGCCGCCTCGATGTCGGCACGGTCGAGCGACAGGCCGCGGCTACGGGCTATATCCAAGGCAAGCCCGGCCACCTGACCGCAATGGGTCAGGTAGACGGGCCGCAATGGTGTGCCTTCGGGGTAATACCTGTCGATTACCCCGCGGTAGTCAAACGTTTTATCAGAGCCCTTCGACAATGTGGTTCCACTCATGGGTGTCGGGAACTTCTGCCAGACGGATGGCGTTGAGCGTGTCGTAGAGGCGACGGGTAACGGGGCCAGGCTCGCCGTCTTTGGCGATTACGAACTTCTCGCCGGTGTCGAGGTCGTGTATCTCACCTACGGGCGAGCATACGGCGGCAGTGCCGCAGGCGGCAGCCTCCTCGAAGGTGGCAATCTCCTCAACGGGGATGTGACGGCGCTCAACCTTCATGCCGAAATCCTCGGCCAGCTGCATGAGCGACTGGTTTGTGATCGAGGGGAGGATTGAGTCGGATGCCGGGGTGATATAGGTGTTGTCCTTGATGGCATAGAAGTTGGCGGGGCCGCACTCGTCGAGATATTTCTTCTCCTTGGGGTCGAGGTACAGCACTGCCGAATAGCCCAGCTCATGAGCCTTCTCGCCGGCCTGGAGCGATGCGGCATAGTTGCCGCCGACTTTCCAGCGGCCGGTGCCACGGGGAGCCACACGGTCGAACTCGCGCATCAGACAGATATTGGTGGGTTTGAAACCCGACTTGAAATAGGGGCCTACCGGTGTCACAAGAATCAGGAAACAGAACTCGTCGGCAGGTTTCACACCCACACGGGCCGTCATGCCGATCTCAAGCGGACGGATATAGAGCGACGCACCCGAGCCGTAAGGAGGGATGAAACGCTCGTTGAGGCGCACCACAAGGTCTACCATCTCCATGAACTTCTCATCGGTGATGGGCTCCATGAGTATGCCGCGTGCCGAATCCTGGATGCGGCGGCAGTTTTCCATCGGGCGGAAAACACGCACCTTGCCGTCTTTGCCGCGGAACGCCTTGAGACCCTCGAAGATCTCCTGGCCGTAGTGCAGGGCAGTGGCGGCGATGTGCATTTCAATGTTCTCAGACGAGGAGACCTCGATCTCGCCCCATTTGCCGTCGCGATAGTAGCAACGCACGTTGTAGTCGGTCGGCATATAGCCGAAGGCGAGTTTACTCCAATCAATATTCGTATCTTTCATGCTTTACAGGTATGACGATTGACGCGAAAAATCACGCAATTTCTGATCGTGGCACCTTGCCCCGATATTCAGCGATGCAAATATAAGTAATTATTTTTTTGAAATAGCAAATCAGGGCAATAATTTCTTAAAATACCCTGATTTGCTTATAGGTTGGTCTGTGCTATGACAGATTAAGGACCGAAACAGGCATTCTCCGGAGCCTGCATGCTCATATTATATAAGGGAACTGTATGACTGAGAGTCATATCTCTTTCATCTCATGCAGGGGGAGATCCCAGGCCTCGGCCACGGCGGGGAACACCACCTTCCCCTTGACGATGTTCACACCCTGGGCCAGAGCGCGGTCGCGGCGGCATGCCTCGACCCAGCCGAGGTCGGCAAGCTGCACGGCATAGGGCAGTGTGGCGTTGGTGAGCGCCAGCGTGGAGGTATAGGGCACCGCACCGGGGATATTGGCCACGGCGTAATGCACCACACCGTCAACGGTATATGTGGGGTTCGAGTGTGTCGTGGGGGTCGAGGTCTCAAAACAACCGCCCTGGTCGATGGCCACGTCGACCAGCAGTGAGCCGGGACGCATGAGTTTCAGCATGTCGCGGGTAACCAGCTTGGGAGCCTTGGCGCCGGGAATGAGTACCGAACCCACCACGAGGTCGGATGCCGGGAGTTCCTGCTCGATATTGTGGCGAGACGAGTAGAGGGTCTTCACGTTGCGCGGCATCACCTCGGCCACGTGGCGCAGTGTGGGCAGCGAGATGTCGGTTATGGTGACATCGGCCCCCAGGCCTGCGGCCATCAGGGCGGCGTTGCGGCCCACGACACCGGCGCCGAGGATCAGCACCTTGGCGGGTTTCACGCCCGGCACGCCGCCAAGCAGCACGCCACGGCCACCCTGAGGTTTCTCAAGGAAACGGGCACCCTCCTGTATCGACATGCGGCCGGCCACCTCGCTCATGGGCACGAGCAGGGGGAGCGAACCGTTGTCGAGGCGCACCGTCTCATAGGCGATGCACACGGCGCCCGAACGGATCATTGCCTCGGTAAGCTCGCGGTCTGAGGCGAAATGGAAGTATGTGAACACCACCTGATCGCGACGGATCAGCGGATACTCGGGCTTGATGGGTTCCTTGACCTTGATGATCATCTCGGCCACGGCATACACATCCTCAATCTTCGGGAGCATCTCGGCTCCGGCAGCCACATATTCGGCGTCGGCAAACCCCGACCCCTCGCCTGCCGTGGCCTGCACATACACCTTGTGACCGTGGGCAACGAGTTCCTTTGCACCGGCGGGCGTGAGCGCCACGCGATTCTCATTGTTTTTAATCTCTTTTGGTACTCCTATAATCATAATGACTGAAGATGTGAGGGTGAAACTTGGAGTTAAAAGCAGTCTGACAGTTTCGGTTAACTTATCGAACCCCGGTTTGACTGAAAAATATTATTACGTTTCATGGTATGCGGGGAAATCATAAGCAATTTTGAACTTCACTACTGCAACATCGCAAATTTAATACACAGAAATCAAAAAATATTCATTCAGAGGGCGTATTTTTTCATGTTTTACGACAGCGTTTAACAACACACTTTCAGCACATTGTAATCGCACTTGTTTTGTCAAAAATTTGTAACTTTGTAGCAACATGAGCAGACGCGTATTTTTACTTTGCATACCCACCTGGCTGTTCACCGCCATTGTCACCGCCGCCATACTCTGGCTGACACTGGCGCCCGAGCCGCTGCCCGACGATTCGCTGCCGCTGATACCCGGCATCGACAAAATCGGGCATGCCTGCATGTTCGCCGGCCTGACACTGGCCATATTCTTCGATCTCGGACTCAGGCAATACAAGCGCGGTCAGAGTGCCCCCTACACGCACCTGCGTTATGTAGAGGTGGCCGCCATCGTCATTATCTTCGGCCTGCTCACCGAATTTCTACAGGAGGCCATCGGCGCTGGCCGCGATGGCGACATTCTGGACTGGTGCGCCGACCTGGCGGGAACCCTGCTGGCGCTTGCCATCGTTCCCCGCTGCCTCACCCGCCTTTTCAACCGCTGACCCTTCCCCCGTCACATACGTCACATACGATAAATACGTCACATACGATAAATAAAGCCCCCAACCCCTCCCGCGGTGGCGCGGTTGCGCAGTTTCGCGGCGGTTTCGCCGGCATGATTTCAAAAATCTGCCGCAAAATTTTGTCATATCGCGCCAAAGCCCTAACTTTGCCGTCACAAACAGCGGCAGCGCCCCTTGTGACGCTCCAAGCCGCCCATCAGCCGCAATAGCTCAGTTGGTAGAGCATTTCATTCGTAACGAAAAGGTCGTGGGTTCGAGTCCCACTCGCGGCTCTCCAAATCCCTTCTAACTTGTTGAGTTAGAAGGGATTGTTGTTTTCAGAGGTGTACTAAAAGTGTACTAATGGCAACGTGGTGTACTTTTATGAGAACCAAAGAGAATTCATACTGTTCTATATCTAAGGGCAAACTGTAATCTGCCTCAAACACATCCCCATATGATAAACGAGCTTGTTCAAAATCTTATTGCCATCAATAATTCCATCGAAGGACAAGAAATGTCCTTTGAGAATGCATTGTCCATCGTGAAATTTTACGATGAGATGCCGGAACCGAATAGTCTGATTGATGAAGCTGAGGAGATGGCTGCATACGATATTGATGCTCTGGAAAAGTCCGTCATGAAACTCAAAGAGGAATCATGGCGATTTTTGAGTGTCGGTATGCCAATGCTGAAGGAGGTTGATTTCAAGGCTATCGCACAAAACTACTCAGGTACCTTTTATAATAGGTATCAGAAAGCCGAGAAAGAGTTGACTGCATATTGGAGAGACTACTGCCGACTTAATAACCGGCTTGACTATCTGGATCTCGATTCCAAGGAATATATAGAGGCAGAAAAACTTTGCGAGGAAGCCAAAGCTCAACATGATGAACGACAAAAGGTGGTTCGGGAATTATATACTGAATATGAGCAAGCCAACATAGAGAGCGCACCTGTGTTTCGGTTCAGAGCCGATTTTCTGGAGCCTGTCATTGTTCGATACCATGACATCGCCATCGCGATACTTGCAGACATCAAACGAATCAGGGAGGGCGGCTCATGAAGAAGATTTTGATGAAAGATGCCGAGCAGTTTCGCGATACCGTTTCGGCGAAGCTGTGCAACTGTCTTTATGAGGCCTGCAATGAGTTCCTGTTTGAGTTCACCACACCTATAATGTTCAGCGTTCACATGAACATGAGGTTAGAGCAGGACTTCTTCCGTCCCCTCAAATTCAAGCAGCTTCATATCTGCTATATGGTGTATGCTGTGGAAAAATTAATCGCCCCATCTGCTCTTGCAAAGGAATGGTCCTCGTTATTCCTGAAACGCTGCGGCATCAGTCAGATGTATTATAAAAGTCATCGGCTCGATGATGCAAGAAGCGATGTCCCGGCTAACATAGAATTTCGTGAAAACATAGATAAAGCCATCAAAATTTGGGAAGAGATGAGACGCGCCACACGCTAATCACAACTTCAACACAACAAAATCTGATTTCTAAAACTTAAAACGCATTATATCGCTGTAAGTCAGCATATAGTGCGTTTGCTTTTTTATGTTTCAACACAACCGGCCGACATGGTGCCACATTGAGAAGGCAGTAATTTTGCAACGGAAACGAAAGGTACTCAATGCATGCCAAGGGTATCCGGGTATTTCCAAAAGTATCTACGATAATCAGACAATAAAATATGCAACGAAAACTTCTCACCTCTAAGGAAGCAGCGCAATATCTCGGCATCTCGCTATCCTTTCTCCGAAAGATGATGATGAACCGCATCATTCCCATGTACAAGCCAAACGGCAAACTCTGTTATTTTGATCCCGCAGACCTCGACGCCTACCTGACGAGTGTCCGTATTGCTTCTCAGGATGAAATCAGGGAGCGCGCTAACGAATATCTACGCAAGTCCGGCAACCATGTTTAAGGGAGTCAACATCTACGAAATCATGCAGCGGTTCTGGCGAGAGAACGAGTATGAGCCATTCTCCACAACGGAGATTGCGCTGTACTTCTTCCTCATCAACCGGGCGAATAGCCGCCGATGGCAGATGCCATTCAAGTGTCCGACTTCGGTAATCAGCACCGCAATCCAAGTGACCCGGCAGACAGTTGTCAACGCCCGTGAGGCTCTTAGTGAACGTAATCTCATCACCTATTCAAAAGGGACTGGCAAAGGTTCCCATCCTCTGTATTCACTTGTCTTGACGGATGGATTGACGGAATGTTTGTCGGATGTATTGACGGGAACATTGCAGGATGGCTCGACAGTTGGATTGTCGGACAGTTTGACACCCTATAATATAGAAGATAGAAATATTAAAGAAAAAATTTATTCTTCAAATAAAACAGGCGATGTGAAGATTTTGGGTTTGGAGGAACTTGAGGCTTTGCTGGTTAACGATGAACCTTGGCTCCGTGAAATCATCTCCCTTCTTTCTCCCTCCTATCAAATCGAATTGCCGGAATTGAAATCGTATCTCGGTAACTTCTTCCGTTACCTCCGTTGCCAG
>USKE01000143.1 GCA_900555165.1 uncultured Porphyromonadaceae bacterium
CACGACCAGACCCTGCATTACATGAATCAGGGCTATACCTCCAACGAGATCGCCGCCATGATCTCGCTGCCGGATGCCCTCGAAAAAGTCTGGGATACCCGCCAGTATTACGGCACGCTGCCGCATAACGCCAAAGCCATCTACCAGAAATATCTGGGCTGGTACGATGCGAACCCGGTCAATCTGGACCCGCTCCCGCCCAGCGAAACAGCAAAAAAGATGGTGGAGTATCTCGGCAGTACGGAAGCCGTTCTGCTTCGGGCAAAAAAGGACTACAACAAGGGCGAGTATCAGTGGGTGGCGCAGATCACAAAGGAGCTGGTTGACCTTATCTTCAACGCCACCCTCGGCAACTGGTAACCGGCCGCCATAAACGCCCCGGTTCAGTTATCGGCCCAGCTGGGCCGATAACGCGACAAAGACAGCACGCACGGCACCCATTGCCGCCCACTATAACCCCACCACCCTGACATGTCACAGGCACAGCTGAAATCACTCATCGAAGGTCATGGCGCCGACCCGGCCTGGGTCGACGAGGTGACGCGCCGCTACCCGTTTTTCTCCCTCCCCGGAGCAATGACGGTCAAGACGGCCACGCATCCGGCCGCCCAGGACCTGATGTTGCGGCTGGCGCTCACCACGCACGGCGCCGACGCCCTGGCGCACCTTACCGGCGAGGCCGACACCCGTTTCGACAACTTCTATCCCCCCGCACGAAAAGTGGAGACACCCACCACTTCAAAAGCCATCGACGATTTCCTGGAACGGTACGGAAACCAGTCAGACGAAGAGAACGCCCTTCTCGAGCGCATGATCTTCAATCCGGTGCCCGACTATGCGCAGCAGCTCGCACGCGAGGCCGACGAAGACCTTCCCGGCGCCGTCGAAACTGCCGATGACTCGCACCAGGCACGCATAAACCGTTTCATTCTTGCCGAGCACAAGCGCCAGCATGTGCCCTCGCCGGTCGACGAGACCCCTGCGCCACCGCCTCCCGCCAAGCGTGCCGCGGTGACAGTCGACAAGCCCGCGACTGCCCCCGAGCAGTCGTTGCTCAGCGAGAGTCTTGCCAAGATTTACATCAAAACCCGCAAATATGAGCGCGCATACGAAATTCTTAGCCGCTTAAGTTTGGAATTTCCCGAAAAAAGCGCTTACTTTGCAGACCAATTGCGATTTTTGAAAAAACTGATAGTCAACGAGAAATATCGCAGTTTGTCAAATCAGGGTGAAAACGCCCCCAAATCATAAGAAATCTAAAGGAATTATCCAACGATATGTACACTTTCATTATCATTCTGACAGTAATTGTTTCAATCCTGCTGATAATCGTTGTGCTCGTGCAGAAGTCGAAAGGCGGCGGTCTGGCATCGTCGTTCGCCGGCTCGAACCAGCTGATGGGCGTGCGCCGCACAAATGACTTCATCGAGAAGGCAACCTGGACTCTGGCCGCCATCATCGGTCTGCTGGCCATCATCTCTGTGTTCGTGATGCCCCGCAACATGGTGCAGAGCGGTACCCGCGTGAAACCCGTGCAGACCACTACCGTTGTCGGTGGCGCCGCTTACGAGACTCCCGCTGCCGCCGCTACTCCGGCTGCACAGGCTCCCGCCACCGAGGCCGAGGCTCCTGCCGCTCCCGCCGACACGGCCAAATAATCATCAGGTCAACACAATCAGAAATACACTATGGGAGTGCCGCTCACACAGGGGCGCTCCCTTTGTTGGTGTTTTCACATGCCAGTTTCCACACAGATGAAAAGCAGTAAACTCATGGCTGTCGCAGGCATGACTGCGTTCATGGCCGCCCTTACATCCTGCAACGGCCTCTCCGACTACGAGAAAACGCTCGTGGGTTCATACTACAACACTGCGCTTTCCGACATGAAACCCGCCATCGAGCTCAGGGCCGACCGCTCGGCCACAGTGAGGGCCATCCGCCCCGGCGACCTCACATACTCGGTATCGGCCACCTGGAAAGCCACCGGTGACTCTCTGATTCTTGTGCCCGACGCGTCGAGTATCGTGGTCGAGGAGGGTGACCCCATGGCCGTGGGAAATGTGGCTCCGCGCCTGTCGTGGCCCATCGTGAAATGCAACGAGCAGACTCTTACCCTGGTGCGCGACCGCAATACCATCGACTACAAGCGCCGGTATGAATGACCGTCCGGCGGCCTATGCGGCGTCAGAACCTTTTCGGTTCCGGCGCGCCGGCATGCCCTCTTTACTTCAGAAAATTGCTGAAACCTGACTATGAGAACCTTACAGCTTATCTTGCTTACAATCGCCCTTGCTTTCGGAATGGCCGGCTGCACATCGGGGTCTGATGCCGTGGCCGAACAGATCGAGTCGGCCCGCGACGCCGTGGCCGCCGAGCGCTATGACGAGGCACAGACCATCTGCGACAACCTCACGCGCAACGGACTTGACGGAATGACCGAGACCACCCTCGGCCGTCTCGCCATCATATACATGCAGCTGTCGGACCACGCCCATTACGACGAGAACGCCGCCGTGGCCACCGAATGTATGCGCGAGGCCCTGAAAGTCTCCACAGACTCACTGGCCGCTTTCAGCCGCAGCCTCCCCCCTGCCGAGCAGGTGCCGTTCGCCCTTGTGCGCCGTATAGCAGGCGGCATAGATAATCCGATTGACCTGATGTCGGCCGACATTGCCGGCGAGGATGGCCTCGTCGATGACTGTGGCCACGCCGCCGACTCTATCGACGGCACGCATATCCACTGAGACGCATCCACAAACATACCGGAAACATACCTCTATGGACTGGAAATCGCAACTTGAATCGCTGAGACAGGATATGCCCCCTGCCGCCCCCGAACCAGAAGAGGCTCCCGCCGCAGAGCAGGTTCCGGCCGAGAAAGCGCGCCTTGACGTGATGCTCGACCGCAAGGGCCGCAAGGGGAAAGAGGCCACCATCGTGGCCGGTTTCACCGTCAGTGACGACCGCGTTGCCGAGATAGCCGCGACGCTCAAAAAACGGCTTGGATGCGGCGGTTCGTCGCGCGGCGGGGAAATCCTCATCCAGGGCGACAAACGCCGCGAGGTGGCCGCTATTCTCGCCTCACTGGGCCTTAAGAACCGTGTCATCTGATTCCGGAAGGCCATCCCTCCCATCTTCCCATAATTCCCATCTCTCCCACCTCTCCCATTATTCCCACCTCTCTCATAATTTCTCCCGCCCTCAGCCTGCCATGAAAACCTACAAGATGTACCCCACAAGCATAAACGCCCGCTATGTCGACGAAATCGTCGAACATCTGCGGCGCGGAGGTCTGGCAATCTATCCGACCGACTCACTATATGCCATCGGGTGCGATGCCCTGCAGAACCGCGCCGTCGAGCGCGTATGCCGCCTGAAAGATATTAATCCGGCAAAGCAGCGCCTTTCGATAGTCTGCGCCGACATCTCTCAAGCCAGTGAATACGCCCGCATCGACAACGAGGCTTTCCGTCTTATGCGTGCCAACCTGCCGGGGCCGTTTACTTTCATTCTGCCGGCCACCACACGTCTCTCAAAGGCTTTCAAGGGGCGTAAAGAGGTGGGTGTGCGTGTGCCCGACAATGCCATAGCCACCACTCTGGCCGAGGCGCTGGGCAACCCCCTGCTGTCGGCCACGGCGCTGTGGCCCGATGCCGGCGAGGATGCGGATCCGTGCCGTCCCGAAGCGCTTGAGACGCATTATGCCCGCGATGTGGATGTGCTGATTGACGGCGGCGACGTGCCGGGCCGCGAGACGGCTGTGGTCAGTCTGCTTGACGGCGCCCCCGAAATACTGCGGGAAGGCCCCCGCGAGCTTTCAGAAGTCTGAATTTCAGAATGTAAAGGCATCCGACGGTAGCCGCAATGGCCATCACTGCGGCCGTTTCCCACCCGAGCCATGTGCGTGCGGCGGCGCAGGCCGCGGCCGTCAGTGTTACTGCTGCGGCCATCTTGATTGCAGAGTTTCTGAGGGTGAGGCCGAGCCGCCGGTAATATATCACCGTCACTACCACGGTATAAGATGCATACCAGGCTACGTAGGCCGCCCCGAGGCTCTCCAGGCCCCAGAGCCGGTAGCAGATCATGTTGCAGAGAAGATAGAACAGGGCCGACAGCGCCTCAGACCAGAGGTACGCCTTGCCGTCGCCCCGCGCCAGTATGGCGAATGCCATGCACCACGACACCGCGCGGAATACCGTCCCGGTGGCCGCCCAGGTCACGAAGGGCGTCATCACAAGGAAATCAGACTTATACAGCAGTGTTATCACCGGCCTGTCAAACGCCGTGAGCAGCGCCACGGCGGGGAGTACCACCGTCAGCACCACCGAAATCTCGTGTGATACCGCCAGCGACGAGCCCCGCCGCGAACCCGCCATCCCCGACAGTCGCGGGAAAAATTCCATCGAGATTGCCGTGAAAACCACCCCTAAATAGCGGTTCACAATGGTGAATCCGGCCTGGAAATATCCTGTCTCGGCCTCTGAGCCGTTGGTGTTGAGCCACGACATGAACACGAACGACACGAATGCCGTAAGGAATTCGCTGACAGTCAGGAACGCCCCTAAAATGACCAGACTGCGCCCCATGGCCAGTGATTCGCCCCACGAGCTTTTCTCTTCGGGCGAGGGCACGCGCTCGCGGTAGAATCCCAGTCCGATCCACGAGCATGCGGCAAATGCCACTATTGAGGGTGCTATCGATTCCACGCCCCAGAATCGGTACATCGGTATCGACACCAGCAGCCCCCCGACGGTGCCCCATGTGGCGCCGTGCGCGAGTCGCCGCAGGCGTTTCAGTCCCTGGAACACAGCCCCTTCGGCCGCCGACAGCGCCGACAGCAGTACGGCCACGGCAAGCAGGGCGAAACTCCAGGTGTGCGACGCGTCGCCGAACGAGAAACGGCTCAGCGGCACCGCGAGCGCAAGCGTGGCCAGCGCGCCGAAAAGCCCCAGTATCCACGCCCAACGCCTGACAGCCAGCACCGTGGCGTAGAGCGACTGACGCGGCGCCGAGGCTATCGAGCGCACCGCGCTGGTGCGCAGGCCAAGCTGTGAGAGGGTGGAGATCATCTCGAGCGCCGAATTGAATATGCCGAACAGGCCGATGCCCGCGGCGCCTATCCAGAGCGCCACAAGCTTGACACGCACCACCGAGCAGAGCATCTGTATGCCCTGCACCCCCGTGAAGATGCCCAGTACCTTGACAATCCTCGCGGTAGCCGATGTGGCGCGTCTGCCGTCAGTCATATTGCCGCGCTAAGTTACGAAAAATGTGTGAGATTCATCATTCGGCTATGGGCTCCGAGAGCTTTCCGGGCGAGAGGTAGACGGTGCCGGGCCCGGTGACCTGCAGCATGCTCAGCCCCTCGCCGCCCACAAGGTTCTTGAACGACCACCGCACCGAAATCTGGTGCTCGGGTATCGAGCGCAGGGCTATTATATGGTCTTCGTCCAGCTCAACGGTCTCGCCCGGGGTGAGATCGAGCGTCATCGGGGTGCCTTTGGTGCCGAGGAATACGGTGGCATTCCCCGAAATCTTCTGCATGAAAAGTCCCATACCGCCGAAGATTCCCGACGCCGAGAGCTTAGAATTTACCTCCACGCGGCGGTCTGATGCCACATAGCCGCCGCTGTGGCAGATCAGTGTCTCGCCGTTGAGCTGTATCGGCAGCAGACCGAAACGGCTCCCTATGGCCAGTTTACGCGGCACGTTCACGGTGTTGCGCAGTTTCATTATGAAGAGTGACTCGCCCGAGAGCTTGGCGCCCAGCAGACGCCTGAGTCCCGAGCCGTTGAGGCTGACCTCTTTCTCGATGCCACCTTCAAGGTAGATTACCACGCCTTTTTCGGCGTAGAACTCCTCGCCGGGGGCGAGGGTTACCTCAAGGCATTTTTACCCCCCCCAATAGTTAAAATAC
>USKE01000144.1 GCA_900555165.1 uncultured Porphyromonadaceae bacterium
TGGCGTGGCCGCCGGCGGGGCGCTGGTAAGGGATGCCGTATTCGTCGAGCAGTCCGGCCAGGAACTGCACCTGGTGTATGCGGGTGTTCAGGTTGTCGAACTCGGTATTTTCGTCGAGCCCCACGGCCAGAGCCTCCATGTCACGGCCGTTCATGCCGCCGTAGGTGAGGTAACCCTCGAAGGGGATGACGAACTTCTTGGCTGCCTCGTACCAGTCGGCGTGGCGGGTGGCAATGAAACCGCCCATGTTGACGATGGCGTCTTTCTTGGCCGACATGGTCATGGCGTCGGCCAGGTCGAACATGTCGTGCACGATCTCTTTTATGGTGCGGTCGGCCTGTCCCTCCTCACGGGTCTTGATGAAGTAGGCGTTTTCGGCAAAACGGGCCGAGTCGAACACCAGCCGTTTGCCGTATTTGTCGCAGACGGCGCGTACCTGGCGCAGATTTTCGAGCGAAACGGGCTGTCCGCCGGCGGTGTTGTTGGTTATGGTCACGATTACGAAAGGTACCTTGTCGGCCGATTCGGCCAGCGCCTTGTCGAGGCGTTCGATGTCTACGTTCCCCTTGAACGGATGCTCAAGCTGGGTGTCCTTGGCCTCGGCTATGGTGCAGTCGAGGGCCGTGGCGCGGCGCGACTCGATGTGCCCCTTGGTGGTGTCGAAGTGCGAGTTGCCCGGCACTATGTCGCCCTCGTGGACCAGGGCCGAGAAGAGCACGTTTTCGGCGGCACGCCCCTGGTGTGTTGGCATCACGAACTCGAAACCGGTAAGGCGGTTTATCATGTCGCGCATGCGGAAAAACGAGCGGGCGCCGGCATAGCTCTCGTCGCCCATCATCATGGCGCTCCACTGGCGGTCGCTCATGGCGCCTGTGCCCGAGTCGGTGAGCAGGTCGATATAGACCCGTTCGGCCGGGAGCTGGAAAACATTGTAGTGTGACTCGCGTATCCACTGTTCGCGTTCGGCGCGTGTGCTGGTGCGGATAGGCTCGACCATCTTTATGCGCCACGATTCGGCAAAAGGAAGTTCCAT
The DNA here is from genome assembly GCA_900555165.1 of uncultured Porphyromonadaceae bacterium. Classification (GTDB taxonomy): domain Bacteria; phylum Bacteroidota; class Bacteroidia; order Bacteroidales; family Muribaculaceae; genus UBA7173. The sequence continues at coordinate 1,034 of USKE01000144.1, forward strand.
GGTGTCTGTAGGTGAAAGGTAGAAATATTCGGGTGATTGATTCTTTTCTTGTCAATTGCTTGTGTGTCAAGCGTGCGGAACGCATAACAGCATATTATGCACCTCCGGGGCAAAGATAGCTATTCACCCCGTGATTTCAAAGCGCCCCCTGCATGTTCTTCAGCACATTCGCATGTGCATTGGCATGGGTGGCATGCGTCATGCGTCAATTTCAGCCTGTGGAAAATAAATACAAAAAATATTGCGGGATAGTTGGAAAAACTGTATCTTTGTGGTTTAAGTGTACTTACTAATACTATAAACAAGTTTTGCAACAATACCAATCATGAACAAAATCAAACTCCTGGGGATAGCTCTGGGGCTTGTGTCATTTGCCGCCCCCCCCCCCTCGCGCATGCGCAGAAATGGGTGCCGCTGACATCCTTTAAAGACAAGACGTTCCAGACCTATCTGTCAACGGCTTACAAGTCGTCGCTCAGCACCGACAAAACACAGATAAACGTGCTTAACATCACGTCTGTCAATCTTTCAAGTGAAACATACCGGGCCATTGTGACTCTTGACGGGGTCAAGGAACTGGTAAACCTGAAATACCTTTATCTTCCCGGCAAAGGATCTTCAAAAAAAGCTTTTTCATTGAAATCGGTTGATGTCAGTGAAATGACACAACTCGAGATTATCGACAACGGCTCATACGTATCGTGCAAGACATCTACCGACGCCAACGGTTTCATCGAGGCAACATCATCGTCGTCAGGCGGTACGGGCATCGGCTCTATAGAGCTTGAGGAACTTGTGGCCGAAAACTGCCCGAAACTGAAATATGTGGCGGCCGGCGGTTCAAAATATGGAAAGCTCAAGACCGTGCGTCTGGAAGGCTCAACTAACCTCGAGGCTCTCTATCTTGGCAATACCGCCATTACCTCGCTCGATGTCAGCGGTTTTCCGAAACTTGCGAACAAACTCAAGACAACCGGCACGAGCGGCAGCTATACGACAAGCAGCGCCAATACTCTGGCAAATTTCGCCCTTGCAAGCTGTCAGGAACTGACAGATCTGACCTTAGGCGGGCATACCGGATGGGAGGCACTGGCGCTTACGTCGTGCCCCGAGATCGAGACCCTTGACATCAGCGGCCTTACCGGGCTTGTGCATTTCGCCTACAAGTCATATTCATCGAGTTCGGCTACCAGCGGAATCATGCGTGGCGCCGGAAAACTGAGCGATATCGTCTTTGCCGAGGAATATCCGTCAATGAAGACGTTCTATCTGTATCAGAACAGCATGCGCTCGCTTGACACCTCAAGTTTCGAGAAAACCGTGACGAGTTTCGTGGCCCGCAGCGGTTATCTTAAAAAACTTGACGTGACGCGACTTACAAAGGCCACGGCCATCGACGTGTCTTTCAACTGCCTCTATGATATTGCCCTTCCCGCCAACAAGGCATGCAAGGGTTTCTATTTCAAATATAACCGCGCCGTGACGATGCCTTATCCGGGTGATACTCACAAGAGCATCGCCACTACCAGCAACGGCGATTATCACGAAAACATCCGTAACGTTGGCCGCGTGATGCGCTACAAGGTGTTCGACGACCCGTCGATGCTCCAGTATGTGATGACTGAGGATGATACCCAGGCAAACCGCAAGGATTACTATGCACCGCAGGGCGGCCATTTCGGCAAAGAGGAGGATGGCGAGGATCCCTGCTACTTCTATTTCGACAACGAGTATGTGACCGGCAAATACTGGATGTATTTTCCGAATACCTACGCCACTACTGGCACGAACAAGGGCAAACCGTCGTCAATAGTAAGCTATGCCCTGTTCACGATGTCACGCGACTATCCCGACCGGTATGACGTGGGTGACTTCTATCTTGCCGGTGACTTCAACAACTGGGCGCCGGGCGAGGAGTATCGTTTCACACTCACCGGAACGTTCGAGGACGGTATGTATGAACTCGATATGCCCGGCGTTTCGGTAAACGGCAGTTTCAGAATCTGGAACGCGCCTCTCGAAAAGGATGCCAATCTGAATTTCGGCGGTCATGGCTCCGACAAATATGTATGGGGCGACCAGTTTCCGATAAATGATGCCGACAGCCACATCTTCTTTAACGCCGAACACAACTACATGCTCGGTGATGACCGCGCCGTGCATTACACCACCAATCCGAATTCCGACTGGTCGCGCCAGATCGCGTCGCCGCATTTCTATATGCAGTACAAGCCTGAGTCGGAAGGGACGTCGCCTGCCGACGGTGGCAATTATCTGAAACTGTATTCAGGCGTGATTACCGGAATCGACGGTGTGGCGACTGACGCCGATGCCGACGCTCTGGCTGAATATTATAACCTGCAGGGAATCCGCGTCGATATAGACCGTGCCGACAAGGGTGTGTATATCCGCCGCCAGGGCAACCGTGCCGAAAAGGTAGTTGCCGGTGGCCGCTGATGCACAGATGCCCGTTTCATAAAGTGTACAAAAATAGCCGCGTCATCTGATGCGGCTATTTTTGTGTGGGGGTGTCGGGGCGGGTCAGCGCAGGATTTCCTTGGTGACACGGGTTCCGCGGCGCACGATGTAGATGCCGGCAGCCGGGGCGGTGACGCGGCGCCCGGTGAGGTCGAAGTATTCGGTCTCAGAGGCAGGTGTGTCGGTGCCGATGACGGTGATGGCCGAGGTGTCGTTGATTGTCACAGTCTGCCACGGGGTCCAGCGGCTCTCGGTGGCGACGGCCGGATTGACGGGCACTGTCTTCACGCGCCAGTCGTAGGTGGCGCCGGGAGTAAGGCCGGTTACCGTGTATCTTGTGTCGGTAATCCCTTCGAACAGGAGCGAATCGTTGCTGTCGGCGAGCATGGCCGGTGTCTGTGCGGCAGCGTCAGAGGCGTCGCCCGAGTAGATGCGGATCCAGTGCAGGATGGCGCGTTTCTTCTTTTCGGTCGATTCCACGGCCACGCTGTAGTTCGCGGGCGTGCAGTTCTCGAATTTCACGATGTATGTGGCGGTCGAGGCGCTCAGGGTGAGGGGTTCTGTCTGGAGTCCCGAGCCGTCGGCGTCGCAGAGCAGTACGTTAAGCTCTACGTCGGTGTCGTTCGAGTATGCGTTGGCCGAGATGGCGACGGAAATCATCCCCTCGCCGGTATATGAGAATTCGGGCGATATGACACCTCCGAGCTGTTTGTTTGACCCCAGGCGCAAGCCTCCGCCGGCCTCGATCTCGGCATATCCTTCGGTGTCCCATGTATTGGTGGCGGAAAAATCGGCCTCGGCGATGAGGGTGGTCACGGTCTCGGTGTGCGGGCGCACCTCAAGGGTATAGGTGACGTCGGTGTCGGCGGTGACAGCGGGCCAGTGCGGGGTGAAACCGTTGTCGGTCACCTGCATCGATTCGTTGGTGGGCGCATTGGCGCCTGTGAGGTCCGGTGCCGGGAGTTCGGCCGAGGCACCCTCCATGAAAGTGCATGTGACTATGCCGGTGGCGCTGTCGCGGATGATGTTGGTGATGGGCTTGCCAAGCTTGCCCCCCGAGTTGAGGGTGGCGGCGGGGGATGTGTTGTCGGTGAAGGCGTTCTTGCCGCCATAGGGGAACAGGTCGGTCGACTCGGTGTAATCGTCACGTCGGTTGTCGGCGCAGACGATTGCCATGCCCAGCGGATTCTGCGAGTTCACCCAGTTGTAATCCCAGTTCTCGCGATTGTATGTCACGTGATATATCATCAGGCCCTCGTCGGTCATGTACTGGTCCCAGCCCTGACGGTTGCGGTTTTCGATCACATAGTATTCGTCGGGGCTTTTGCCGGTGAGGCGGTAGGCCACGTCGGTGTCGGCGCTCTTCTGGTTGAATACGGGCAGGGTGAGTGTCGAGCCGGGTACAGGTTCGGGAATCTCGTCGATCCAGCCCATGGTGAGCTTGTCGTAGGCCGAGTATCCCAGCGGGGTGTAGCCGCTGTCGTTGTAGGCGCCATAGTCCATGAGCGACCATGAGCCCATGCCGTAATATTCCACGCGGCCGGTGCTGTAATAGTCGGGCAGCCCCAGACAGTGCGAGAACTCGTGTGCGAAAGTGCCGATGCCGTCGATGCGCGATGTGCTGCTGCCGTTCAGCTCGTTGAATACGGCGAAGTTGTTGATGCCGACGCCGCCGATGGTGATGGGCTTGCTGTACTCGGAAGACGTGAGGTTCCACTGGCAGGGCCACACCGTGTTGGCTATGCCTGACTGGGCCTCGCCGTTGCCGGCGTAGATGAAGATTACCACGTCGCAGTTGCCGTCGCCGTCGTTGTCATAGAGCGAATAGTCAATGTCGGTGGCCAGTGTGCATCCTTCGGCCACCATCTCTCCCACGCGGCGGTCGTTGCCGTTCGAGTCATTGCCGCCGTAATATGCGCGGTTCTGCGACAGGTGGTAGGGGCCGTAGACATCGAATTGCGGACGGAAACGTCCGTTCGAGTTGTCAAGGAAGTACTGGCGTCCGCTTTTCTCGCCGGTCTGGAAGGAATCGGTGAATGTAGCCTTGGCATCGTCGCCCTGGGTGAAGGGGCGGTCGGTGTAGTCGACCAGGATCACGGGGATGCGGATGTCGCCCAGCGAGCCGATACAGAAGTCATAGAGCTTGTCGGATGTGCCCATGCGGTGTGCGGGCGCCCCTTTCGGTCGGGTCATGCCGCGGCTGCGCGTCATTGCGCGGGCCGCTGCGCGTTTCCTGATTTCGGCGGGGTCGGCAGTCACGGCACGTCCCTGCGCGTCGAGGGTATAACAGCGGCCGTCGGTCGCGGTGTAATAATGTGCGAATTCATCGCCGGCAAGAGTGGCCTCTACTGTCCCGCCGGCGGCGGGAGGGGGCCCCCACACC
>USKE01000145.1 GCA_900555165.1 uncultured Porphyromonadaceae bacterium
ATAAGCAATACACGCCCGCTGCGCCAGTGCGCAGCGGGCGTGTATTGCTTATGCGTGCCGGATCAGGCGAGGAAACCGAGCAGTACGCCCGCGGCCACTGCCGAACCGATTACGCCGGCCACGTTCGGGCCCATGGCGTGCATCAGCAGGAAGTTCGACGGATCGTACTCAAGACCCAGGTTGTTCGAGATGCGGGCTGACATGGGCACAGCCGATACGCCGGCGTTGCCGATGAGCGGGTTGATCTTCTTGCGCTGGGGCAGGAACAGGTTGAACAGCTTGACAAACAGCACACCCGAGGCCGAGGCGATGATGAAGGCCATGAAACCGAGGGCGAAGATGAAGATTGTCTGCTGTGTGAGGAATGTCGAAGCCTGCGTCGAGGCGCCGACAGTCATGCCAAGCAGAATCGTCACAATGTCGGTCAGGGCGTTCGAGGCGGTTTTGGCCAAGCGGTTGGTGACGCCGCACTCGCGCAGGAGGTTACCGAAGAAGAGCATGCCCAGCAGGGGGATACCCGAAGGCACCACAAAGCAGGTGAGCAGAAGGCCCACGATGGGGAAGATAATCTTCTCGCTCTGGGCGACAGCACGCGCGGGTTTCATGCGGATGAGGCGCTCGTGTTTCGTGGTGAGCAGGCGCATGATTGGGGGCTGAATCACCGGCACAAGAGCCATGTATGAGTAAGCCGACACGGCGATGGCGCCCATGAGGTTGGGGGCCAGTTTCGACGACAGGAAGATGGCTGTGGGGCCGTCGGCACCGCCGATGATGGCGATGGCACCTGCCTGGTCAGGCATGAAACCGAGCAGCAGGGCCACCATATAGGCACCGAAGATGCCGAACTGGGCGGCCGCGCCGATAAGCATCAGCTTGGGGTTGGCGATCAGAGCGGTGAAGTCGGTCATGGCACCGATGCCGAGGAAAATCAGCGGAGGATACCAGCCGGCCGACACGCCGTTGTAAAGGATGTTGAGCACCGAGCCCTCCTCGAAGATACCGATTTCAAGACCGGCATCGGGATTGAAGGGGATGTTGCCGATGAGGATACCGAAACCGATAGGCACCAGCAACATGGGCTCGAAGTTCTTCTTGATGGCGAGCCAGATGAAGAAAAGGCCGACGGCAAGCATCACCAGATGCTCCCAGGTGGCGTTGTAAAATCCGGTGAGCTGCCAGAACTGGTGTATATTCTCACCGAGAAAGGTTCCAAAGTCAGTCATGAGTTCCCTTTAAGATAAGTTTGCCTTGGATCCTTGTTCAGCCGATTGTGATGAGTGTGGCGCCCTCGAGAACCGAGTCACCCTTGGCAACGTCGATCGAGAGGACTTTGCCGTCGATGCCGGCCTTGATAGAGTTCTCCATCTTCATGGCCTCGAGTGTGACCACTGTATCGGCCGAGCTCACCTGCTGGCCGACGCTTACGAGAATATCGAGCACCACACCGGGCAGCGGAGCTTTCACGGGCTTGCCTGCGCCACCTGCGGGAGCGGCCGCGGGCTTGGCGATAACTTTCTCGCCGGTGGCGGTGCGCGGTGCTGCGGCGGGTTTCGGAGCGGCTACCTTGACGGCGGCAGCGGCTTTCTGTTCGATTTCGACATGATAGGGGGTGCCGTTTACACGCACCTCGGCATTGCCGTTGTCGATGTCGCCGATGCCGACGGTGTAGACAGTGCCGTTGATTTTGTATTTATATTCTTTAAATTTCATGATGTAAGATTATTTGCGGTTAGGCATTTGGCGCAGAGAGTAGATATGTGAGCTCCAGGGTGAGTAGGCGCGGCGCACCTTGTTGATGGTCAGCACGGTCGACTCCTGGTCGTGAGCGTTGAGATGCTCATAGAGAGCCATGGCGATGGCGGCGATCTCCTCGCCCGAGTCACCTTCGGGATGCTCCTTGCGGCTTACCTCGGCGGGGTTGATGCCCTGGGCCTCCATCTTCTTGCGGCGCGAGCGGGCCGCGTTCACGCGCGAGATGATCCAGAAACATACGCTCAGCAGCAGCAGTGCCGAGAACACGATGCCCATGGCGGTGATGGTGAGACCGAAACCGTTCTCGTCCATCTCGTGGAACTTGTCGACTTTCTTGTTAGTGTCTTTGATGACATTGTTGCTCGAAGGGGTCACATAGAGCGCGGGGGTAGAGCCGTCGCGCACCTCCCAGGCCTCGGGGCCTTCACCTTTGCCGTCGACGCGACGGGCATAGGTGGTGTTGGGAGCCAGCACAGGCACGGTCACCTCGTCGATAAGAGTCTTGCCGTCGGCGTCATAGATGCCGATCCAGTTCTCTTTCGTGGGGTCGAGCGTAAAGCTTGTGTGGAATGTGCCGCGGGTGGGTTTGCCGTCGGCCCAGAAAATCACATGCTGGCGTTTGGGAATCTTTGTGTTCACATCGCCCAGAGGCACGGGGTACATCTTGGGCTGTGCGGGGTCGGTGGTGATGTAGACGCTCGAAATCTCGAGGGGGCCGAATGTTGAGTTGAACAGCTCGATCCAGGCCTCGTTCTGGCCGTAGTCGTCAACGTAGTTCGACTCGTTGACGACCATCACCTCATTGATGCGCAACCCCTTGCGGGCCTGCGCGGAGGCAATTCCGCAGCAGACCGCAAACAGGGCGGCGAGTATATACAGTTTACGTTTCATCGGATTTACGGAATCTTGAAAGCGATGAATTACAGGGGTATGTTGCCATGTTTCTTGGCAGGGTTGGTCACGCGCTTGGTGGCCAGCTGCTGAAGGGCGCGGATGATGCGGAAACGTGTGTTGCGCGGTTCGATCACATCATCGATATAACCGTACTTGGCGGCGTTGTAGGGGTTGCAGAAGAGGTCGTTGTACTCCTTCTCACGCTCGGCGAGCACCTTCTTGGGGTCGTCTGACGCCTTTGCCTCCTTTGCGTAGAGCACCTCTACGGCACCGGCGCCACCCATAACGGCGATTTCGGCCGAAGGCCATGCGTAGTTCATATCGCCGCGCAACTGCTTGCAGCTCATCACGATGTGCGAGCCGCCGTAGCTCTTGCGCAGTGTCACGGTCACCTTGGGCACGGTTGCCTCGCCGTAGGCGTAAAGCAGTTTGGCGCCGTGCAGGATGACGGCGTTGTACTCCTGGCCGGTACCCGGCAGGAAACCCGGAACGTCGACAAGCGACACGATGGGGATGTTGAAGGCGTCGCAGAAACGCACGAAACGTGCGGCCTTGCGCGATGCGTTGCAGTCAAGCACACCGGCCAGGAACTTGGGCTGGTTGGCCACGATGCCGACCGAACGGCCGTTGAAACGTGCGAAACCGACGATGATGTTCTTGGCATAGTCGCGCTGGATCTCAAGGAACTCGCCGTTGTCGACGATGGCGCCGATGACCTGATACATGTCGTAGGGACGGTTCGGGCTTTCGGGCACGATTTCGTTGAGGGCATCCTCCATGCGGTCGATGGGGTCGGTGCACTCAACCATGGGGGCATCCTCAAGGTTGTTCTGCGGAATGTAGCTGATGAGCTGACGCACGATCTTGATGGCGTCCTCGCCGTCCTCGGCGGCAAAGTGGCATACGCCGCTCTTCGAGGCGTGCACGCTTGCTCCGCCCAGATCCTCCTGGCTTACATCCTCGCCGGTAACGGTCTTCACAACCTTCGGGCCGGTCAGGAACATGTAGCTGATACCCTTGGCCATGATGGTGAAGTCAGTGAGGGCCGGAGAGTACACGGCACCGCCGGCGCAGGGGCCGAGGATGGCCGAAATCTGGGGAACCACGCCCGAGGCCATGATGTTGCGCTGGAAAATCTCGGCATAGCCGGCCAGGGCGTTGATACCCTCCTGGATACGTGCGCCACCCGAGTCATTCAGACCGATTACGGGGGCACCCATCTTCATGGCCATGTCCATTACCTTGCAGATTTTCAGGGCCATTGTCTCTGAGAGCGAACCGCCGAACACGGTGAAATCCTGGGCGAAGACATATACCAGTCGACCGTCGATTGTGCCGTAACCGGTCACTACGCCATCGCCGAGGTATGATTTCTTCTCCTGACCGAAGTTGTGGCAACGGTGTGTCACGAACATGTCGAGTTCCTCGAACGAACCCTCGTCGAGGAGCTGTGCGATACGTTCGCGGGCAGTGTATTTGCCACGCTCATGCTGTTTCTGAACGGCTTTCTCGCCGCCGCCGGCGCGGGCCTCTTCACGTTTGGTGATGAGTTCCTGTATTTTTTCAAGCTGAGTGCTCATATATGTATTGTTATGTTTCTTGATTGGTGATTTTTATCTTGCATCGCCGCGAGGACGCCGCGATGCAAGACAGGCTACGGGCCCGATGGCCTTACTGTGCCTTTTTAGGATCCTCGCAGAGTTCTACGAGAGTGCCTACGGTTGACTTCGGGTGGAGGAAAGCGATGTTGAGGCCCTCGGCACCCTTGCGCGGAGCCTTGTCGATCAGGCGACAGCCCTTCTCCTCGGCCTCGGCCAGAGCGTTTGCCACACCGTCTTCGATAGCGAATGCCACGTGCTGTATGCCGCCGCGGCCGCCGTTGTTGGCGATGAATTTCGAGATGGCGCTCTCGGGAGCTGTGCCCTCCAGAAGTTCAATCTTTGTCTGGCCGACCTTGAAGAAAGCTGTCTTCACTTTCTGGTCGGCTACTTCCTCGATGGCGAAACATTTCAGACCAAGGATGTTCTCATAGAAGGGGATTGCCTCCTCAAGCGAAGGAACGGCGATACCGATGTGTTCGATATGGGAAATTTCCATAACTTTTGATAATAATTGGGTGTTGAGATTAGGCTGTTTGATAACTGTTGCTGTTACACAACATAATTGCGCGACAGAAAAACCGGCAAGTAGCCATTCTGAGGCAATTTCAGCACAAATTTAGCAATTATTCTTTCCATGCCCCACTTTTTGCCGTTTTTTTTATCATTCGGAAAAGTGCCTCGCGAAAAACCGTGTCTTTTAATAAATTTTTGCATTTTAATTGTAATTTTCAAAAATTCTTGTAATTTTGCGATAATAAAGGCTGCACCAATGTTATGCCTTATAAATTCTGACATGAAGAACTGAACTACATTTAAGAATCCGATAAATTCCCCTGACAAATGGATGAATTACTGAACACCGTCGACTGGTCACGCGGCCAGTTTGCCCTGACGGCAATCGTGCACTGGCTGTTCGTGCCGCTCTCGATCGGCCTGTCGCTGATTGTGGGCATCATGGAGACAATCTATTACAAGACCCACAACGAGCGGTGGAAACAACTCACCAAATTCTGGATGCTGCTGTTCGGCATCAATTTCGCCTGCGGCGTGGCCACCGGCATCATTCTCGAGTTCGAGTTCGGCACGAACTGGTCGAACTACTCATGGTTCGTGGGCGACATATTCGGTGCCCCGCTTGCCATCGAGGGTATCGCGGCGTTCTTCCTTGAGTCGACATTCATCGCCGTTATGTTCTTCGGCTGGAAACGTGTCAGCCCCGGGTTCCATCTGGCCGCCACATGGCTTACAGCCATCGGCATCTGCCTGTCGGCCTACTGGATTCTGGTGGCCAACGCCTGGATGCAGTATCCCGTGGGTATGGAATTCGACCCCGCGCAGATGCGCAACGTCATGACTGACTTCTGGTCGGTAGCCCTGTCGCATGTGGCTGTGGTGAAGTTCTGCCATACCGTAAGCTCGGGCTGGGTGCTCGGCGCCGTTTTCGTGACCGGCATCAGCTGCTGGTTCCTGCTGAAGAAACGCAATGTCACCTTTGCGAAAGAATCACTAAAGATTGCCTCGTGGGTCGGACTCGGCGGCATATTGCTCACGATGTGGACCGGCGATATGTCGGCCGTCGACGGCATTGAGTTTCACCCACCCGAAATGCTCCTG
>USKE01000146.1 GCA_900555165.1 uncultured Porphyromonadaceae bacterium
TCGTGGCCCATGGCGATGCCGTCGTCGACGGCGATGGTGTTGAACTCCGCGGCGAAGCACCCGAGGGCTTCGATGCGCTGTTTGACATATTGTCCGATTTCGTGCAGGTGTACGTGCCCCGGCACGAGTTGGGTGAACGAATTGGCGATGCCGATGACCGGCCGGCCGAACTGTTCCTCGCGCATGCCGTTGGCGCGCCAGAGGCTTCTGGCTCCCGCCATCCGGCGGCCCGTCGTGGTGACGGCGCTTTTGAGTGTGTGTTTCATTTTTCCGTTTTCGTTTCAGTCTCCTGCCGGGTCCGGTCCTGCAACAAAAAAACCTTTCCCCGGTGGGAGAAAGGCTTTATTTTCAATCAACTATGCACGCCACCTTTCTCCCGTTATCTCCGAAGGACGACGAGCAGCAGGGTGAATTCCTCACCCTTGAGCGATGCCACCGAGGCATCAAGTATCTCGTTGAAGTTATGGGGCAGTATCTTACACGACAGACCCACGGCGATACCCTCCACCCCCTGGAACAGCACCAGCGGGAACTTCACCGGCAGTGTCACCGGCTCGCGGTTACGGCCGTCGTATGACGGAATCCACTGCGTAACCTTGGGGCTGTAGAGCGTGTCGAGGGCGAACTGCGACAGGCGCGCCTCGATATATCGGCCGGCAGCTGCACTGTCGCCGGTGAGGATGTTGCCCCAGTTTCCCTGGCACTCGACAAGCAGATCTTTCTGCCCGAGCTGCACCAGTGCGTCCTTGATTGAGGCATCGCCGTGTGGGTGATACTGCATGGTGTGCCCGACGATGTTGGCCACCTTGTTGAAACGGCCGTCATCGAGATCCTTCATCGAGTGCAGGATTCGGCGCTGCACAGGTTTCAGGCCGTCGTCGATATGCGGCACGGCACGTTCAAGTATCACATAGCTCGCGTAATCGAGGAACCAGTTGCGGAACATGCCGCCAAGTTTCAGGCGCGCGGTCTCGGTGCCGGGGGCGGCCGGCAGCTGTGTGGCCTCGAGTTCCACCTCTTCGGCATCCTCAATCTCGTCAGCCGAAAGGTATATGTCGTCAGGAGCCGTCACGTCGGCGTGCGGCTCATCGGTTCCGGCCTCCTCGGGCTCATCAGTCATCGCACCCTGCGGCTCATCGGCCGCGGCAGCATGCGGTTCGTCAGTCGAGGCATCCCGCGGTGCCGGTTCATGGTCTGTATTCAGGTTCTCGTCGCGGATTTCTTCGTCTTTATTCATCGTCGCCCTCTTGTCTGTCGGGGTGAAGGCTCCCCTTTAAGGATTAGCAAGATTTTTTAACGCCCAAATTTACAAAATTTTTTCCAATTCTCCACCCCGCACTCCCGGGAACACTATATATAAAAGGCTCCTTTCGCACAAGTTTTGCGGTTTGGGAAATTATTTGTAATTTCGTTGCCTGCGGCGCACGCACGCGCCGCCAATGGCAATGAAAGCGTTTTCACTTGACATACACGGCCGTTTGCGCCGGTTTGAGACTCCGGCGGTGATGGGGATTCTCAACGTCACGCCCGACTCGTTCTACGACGGGTCGCGGACGCCGCTCACCGACCGCGACGCACTCAGGCGCCGCGTTGACATGATGCTTACCGAGGGAGCAGACATGATAGATGTAGGCGGATACTCCACACGTCCCGGCGCCGCTGAGGTGCCGGTGCAGGAGGAGATTGACCGCGTCATGGCCGGAGTAGAGGCCGTCAGGGAATTCGACCCGGAGATACCGGTGTCGGTCGACACGTTCCGCGCCGCCGTGGCCAAGGCCACCGTCGCCCCAGGTCTGGCCGACATCGTGAACGACGTTTCGGGCGGTATGCTCGACGACTCAATGTTCGAGGCCGTGGCCGCGTTGAAAGCCCCCTACATACTGATGCACATGCGCGGCAACCCGGCCACCATGCAGTCGCTGACCGATTACCCCGACGGTGTGGTCACCGGCGTGACGGTGGAACTGCGGCGCGCCCTCGACCGCCTTGACGAGCTCGGGGTGGCGGATGTCATCATCGACCCCGGTTTCGGGTTCAGCAAGACGGCACCGCAGAACTACGAGCTGTTCGGGCATCTCGATTACGTGGGCCAGATGCTCGGCGAGCTGCCGCTGCTCGTTGGTGTATCGCGCAAGTCCATGATTTACAAGCCACTGAACCTCACGCCCGCACAGTCGTTGCCGGGCACGATTGCCCTGAACACCATGGCGCTCGAACGCGACGCGGCGATACTGCGCGTGCACGATGTGGGCGCCGCCGTACAGGCACGCGACGTATGGCAGATGATGGCCGACGCCAACCGCACTGAAACATGCTAACCTGTTTCCGATACTCTGATGATTGAATCATTCGGCATAAAAGACATTCTCGACATCACCATCGTGGCCCTGCTGCTCTATTATCTCTACAAGATAATGAAAGAGTCGGGCACGATCAACATTTTCTACGGCGTGCTCGCGTTCATCGTGGTGTGGGTGGTGTCGTCAGAAATCCTGCAGATGAGGCTCATAGGCTCGATACTCGACAAGTTCATGAGCATCGGTCTGCTTGTGCTGGTGATTATCTTCCAGGACCAGATAAAGCGTTTTCTCGTGGAACTCGGCTCGAAGAAACGGTGGACGTTCCTGACCTCGCTCTTCCATCACCGCAAGGAGGGGGACGACTCGGCCGAGCTGCACAAGCGCGTCATACCCATCGTCTACGCCTGCATGTCAATGGCCAAGAGCAAGACCGGCGCGCTGATTGTAATCGAGCAGGATGTCTCGCTTGAAAACTACGAGAAAACCGGCGACATGATCAACGCTGAAATCAATTCGCGCCTCATAGAAAACATCTTCTTCAAGAACTCACCCCTGCACGACGGCGCGCTGATCATCGCCGGCGGACGCATCAAGGCCGCGGGGTGCATCCTCCCCGTGAGCCACGACACCGACGTGCCCCGCTCGCTGGGTCTGCGCCACCGTTCGGCCCTGGGCATATCGCAGGCCACCGACGCCTTCGCCATCGTGGTCTCGGAGGAGACGGGAAACATATCGGTGGCGTCGCACGGACGCCTAACCACGCGCCTAACCTCCACCGAACTCGAGAAACGCCTCTCGGCCCTGCACAACATCTGACCTACATAAAACCATATACCACATTTCATGAAAAAACTTATCACCGCCGCCATATCAGCGGCGATATTGATGCCTGCCGCGTCGGCTGCCGGCACAAAACTCACCGGCACGGTGCTCGAATCGGGACATACCGACAGAAACGCGGGCACCAACGCCTTTGACGGGAACCTCCAGACAACTTTCTTCGGACTGCGTGAAAACGCCGAATACTCACGCCCCTGGGTGGGCCTCGACCTGGGGAGCGCCCATATTATAGACCAGATCCGTTTCGCTCCGTCGTCAGAATCAAAGAGCTGTTCGCGTCTGGCAATATTCCAGGGCGCCAACAGCGCCGACTGGTCTGACGCCATGCCTATAGCCATGGTACCGGTCGACGGCCCGAAACCGGGGCAATATTATTCCATACCGGTTGAGGTGAGCCGCGGTTTCCGCTACGTGCGCATGGTCGGGGCCGGAGGCGCCCAGCAGAACGTGGCCGAACTCGAATTCTACGGTACACCCGGCGAGGGTGACAACTCGCGTTTCTTTCAGGTGACGAATATCCCCACCGTGGCGTTCAATACCCCGGGTATGGCGCAGATAACCTCGAAAGACGACAAGCATCCCGACTCGCAAATCTTCGTTATCTATGACGGCGGCACGAAACTGCTCGAAAAGACCGGCCAGATGAAAGGACGCGGCAACGCCTCGTGGGGAATGCCCAAGAAACCCTTCCAGATCAAGTTCGACAAGAAACAGCAGATTCTGCCGGACGCCCCCGCCACGGCAAAGAAATGGACGCTCATCAACAACTACGGCGACAAGACCCTGATGCGCAACAAGGTAGCTTTCGACATGAGCCGCGAGGCCGGCATGGCCTATACCCCCTACTGCCGGTTCGTGGATGTGATCTACAACGGCGAATACGAAGGATGCTACCAGCTCTGTGACCAGGTTGAGGTGAATCCCGGGCGTGTAGAGCTCACCGAGATGGAACCCGAAGATATCGCCGGTGACGCCCTCACAGGAGGCTACTTCCTTGAAGTCGACGGCTATGCCGACCAGGAGGCGTCGTGGTTCATGTCTGACCACGGCATTCCGGTCACCATCAAGTCGCCCGACGAGGATGACATCACCGCCCAGCAGTCGGCGTACATCAAAAATCATTTCCAGAAGATGGAAAAAGCCCTCTGGTCATCAAAATTCACCGATCCCGACGAGGGATACCGTCGCTACATCGACATTGAGAGCTTTCTGCGCTACGTCATAGTCTGCGAACTCGACGGCAACACCGACACCTTCTGGAGCACATACATGAGCAAGGAACGCGGCTCTGACCGTTTCGTGTTCGGCCCGATATGGGATATAGACCTCGGTTTCGACAACGACAACCGAACCTATCCCGTGAACACGCTCAACGACTTCGTCTACGCCACAAAAGGCTCTACCGCAGGCCGCATGAACGACCTGGCCAACCGCATCATAAAAAGCGATGCCGCCGCACGCAAACAGCTCTCCGAAATCTGGTCGCGCCTGCGCAAGCACGGCAACTACAACGCCGAATATTTCAACAGCCTGATTGACACCTACGCCGACGAGATCAGCGAGTCACAGCGGCTCAATTTCGTGCGCTGGCCCATACTCTCCGAGTACGTGCACCAGAATCCGCGGGCGCTCGGCTCGTTCGAGGCCGAGGTCAACGCCATGAAAGAGTACATCACGGCCCGTTTCGACAAGCTTGACCGGATTATCGGCCTGGTGGATGTGCCCGGCGACGCCATAACCGGCGTGGAATCCGACACCACCTTCTCCCCCGAGGCCTACTATACCCTCGACGGAATCCTCCTCCCCTCTCGGCCCGTCACTCCGGGCATCTACGTGGCCCGCTGTGGCACCGTCACCCGCAAGATTGCCGTCCGCTGACCACCACTCTCCCACAAAAAGGCAGGAGGGTGTTGCAGAACCGGTTTTCGCCTAAATTGTAGGGACATCGCTTTGCGATGTTTGACTGGTAATCAACTGAATAGTCAAACATCGCAAAGCGATGTCCCTACAATGCAAGGAGTTCTGCAATACCCTCCTGCCTTTTTATCTTTCCCTCAGGTTCTGAACGCTCCGCGCGTCATTCCGGGAAGGGGATGCTCAGTCGTCTGAGTCGTGGTCCTCGTCAGAATCATCGTCAGACTGGAGGCCTGCGATGCCCGAGAGCTGGTTCACGTTGATGTTTCCCTGCAGAAGGATGACATTCATCTCGAAACCGCCCTCGTCGGTAACAATCAGGGGGCTGTCGATAAAATCGCCGTTCACTCGCCCAAGTATCATGGTGCTGTCGCCCCAGTCGGTGGCCATCATCAGCGTGTCAAGCTTGTTTTTCACCACATAATCCGATACCAGACGCCGGGCCTCTTCCATGGCGCAGGGTTCGGTGATGTTGTAGACGCCCACCGATTTCAGCGACTTGATGCTGCCGGCCGGTATGCCGTGCCCCACACTTATATTGCCGGCCATCTTGAGCAAGGCTCCGCCGACGAATACCGACTCCACTCCGTTCATGTCAGACAGCGTCTTGAACGGATTCTGGGCCGCACATGACTGGCAGAATATCGAGGCGATTGCCAGTATGAGAGTTATAGCCTTGATTTTCATTTTATTTCGATATTGATTTTGTTTAAGGTATTGTTGACTTGATCGATCGAGTTCTGGGTTTCCTTAATAGGAGCCTGCGACAGGGCAAGCGTCTGCGACAGAGCGCGCAGGGC
>USKE01000147.1 GCA_900555165.1 uncultured Porphyromonadaceae bacterium
GGCGGGCATACTTGTAGCTCCAGCCGTTACCCTCGCGCGGGAAGTCTATCCACTCGGGGTGCCCCCACTCGTTACCCATGAAGTTGAGATAACCGCCGTTGATTGTGGCCAGCGTGACCAGACGTATCATCTTGTGCAGGGCCATGCCGCGTGCCACGGTCATATTGTCGTCGCCGACCATCATGTGCCAGTACATCTCCTTGTCGATGAGGCGGAAAATCACCGTTTTGTCGCCCACAAGCGCCTGGTCGTGGCTCTCGACATACGAGATAGTCTTCTCGTCGGCGCGGCGGTTGGTGAGTTCCCAGAATATCGAGGTGGGATGCCAGTCCTCGTCTTTCTTCTCCTTGAGGGTCTTGATCCAGTAGTCGGGGATGCCCATGGCCATGCGGTAGTCGAACCCGATGCCGCCGTCACGCACCTTCAGCGCCAGGCCGGGCATGCCGCTCATCTCTTCGGCGATGGTGATGGCGTGGCGGTTCACCTCGTGGATCAGCTTATTGGCGAGCGTGAGGTATGTGATGGCGTTGGTGTCCTGGCCGCCGTCATAATAGTCGCCGTAGCTGCCGAACGCCTTCCCCAGACCGTGGTCGTAGTAGAGCATCGAAGTCACGCCGTCGAAACGGAAACCGTCGAACTTGAACTCCTCAAGCCAGTACTTGCAGTTCGAGAGCAGGAAGTGCAGCACCTCGTTCTTGCCGTAGTCGAAACAGAGCGAGTCCCAGGCGGGGTGCTCGCCGCGCGAGTCGGCATAGAAATATGTTGAGCGTGTGCCGTCGATGCGGCCCAGACCCTCGTTCTCGTTCTTCACGGCGTGCGAGTGCACGATATCCATTATCACGGCCAGCCCTAACTCATGTGCGCGGTCGATGAGGCTTTTCAGCTCCTCCGGGGTGCCGAAACGCGACGACGGAGCGTAGAAATTGCTCACATGGTAGCCGAACGACCCGTAGTAGGGATGTTCCTGAATGGCCATGATCTGTATGGCGTTGTAGCCGTCGGCCGAGATGCGCGGCAGAATGTTGTCGCGGAACTCGACGTAAGTTCCCACCCCCTCGCGCTGCTGGGCCATGCCTATGTGACATTCGTAAATGAGCAGGGGGCGCGTGTCGGGCACGAAATTCTCGACCGTCCACTTGTAGGCGCGCGGATGCCACACCTGAGCCGAGAAGATCTTTGTCTGGTCATCCTGCACAACGCGGGTGGCGTAGGCCGGGATACGGTCGCCCTGGCCGCCGGGCCAGCTGACGCGCATCTTGTAGAGCTGTCCGTGGCTCATGGCCGAGGCGGGGAACTGCCCCTCCCAGACTCCGTTGCCGATGGGTTTCAGCGCATACTCCGGCCGCTCCTGCCAGTCAGAGAAATCACCCACCAGGGTGATTGCCGTGGCGTTGGGCGCCCATTCGCGGAACGTCCAGCCGCCGCGGCGGCGGTGAAGTCCGAAATATTTGTGCGCGTTGGCGAAATCGTTGAGCGAGCCGCAGGCCTGCGTCAGGTCGCGCTCTTTGTTTATAGCGTCCTGATAGCGGCCGTCGATAGCGGGCGCATACGGTTCGAGCCAGGGGTCGTTCTTATAGATAGCTAATTTACGTTTGGGAGCCATGGGTAAAAGGTCTATATAGGTTTTTTGCAAATTTAACCAAAATCTTCAGACTGCGGTCATGTTTGCCGGCAAAATCTCTCGCCGGCCACCATAAAAGAAACAAACCGCACCCCGTGTCGTTCACCGGCAAGGTAACAAGAAGATATTTAAATGCGAGACGCCCGGCCTTCATGGAAGGCCGGGCGTCAGGATATGAGTGGTTGCCGTGACGAGACCACGACAAGAGGGATGTCTCAGAGGGGGGTTACTTCACGGCGGGGTTGGCCACTTTCTTGCGGTTGGTGAGGTAGGCCACAGGGGTGGCGATGAACATGGTCGACAGGGTGCCGACTACCACACCGAAGAGCATGGCGAACACGAACGAGCGGATTGAGTCACCGCCGAGGATGAAGATACATGCCAGCACCAGGAAGGTCGACAACGATGTCATGATCGTACGGCCCAGGGTTGAGTTGAGCGACTTGTTGATGGTGGTGGCGAAATCCTGCTTGGGATAGAGGGCGAGGTTCTCGCGCACACGGTCGAACACAACCACCGTATCGTTGATCTGGTAACCGATCATGGTAAGGATGGCGGCGATGAAGGTCTGGTCAATCTCCATTGCGAAGGGGAAGACGCCCCAGAAGATCGAGTAGAAACCGATGATGGCGAAGGCGGTGAAGGCAACGGCTGCCAGGGCGCCCAGCGAGAAGGCCACATTGCGGAAACGCAGCAGGATGTAGAGGAACATGGCCAGCAGAGAGAGCGCCACGGCGATATATGCCTTGGTGCGCATGTCGTTGGCGACAGTCGGGCCTACGGTCTGCGACGACATGATACCCTGGGTCTCGTCGGTTGTCGAGAACTCCTCGATGGTCATGTTGTCGGGCAGCAGTTTCTGAGCCTTGAAGGTGTCGTAGAGCATCTTGGTGATTTCCTGCTCTATGGCCGACGCATCCTCGTCAGACTTGATCTTGTAGTTGGTCGAGATACGCACCTGGTCAGAGTTCTCGATGGTGATCACCGAAACCGATGCGGTCTGGCCGTCGGCGTTGAACACGGGGGTGAGGGTGCGGGTGAGCTCGGCGGTGTCGACGGGCTTGTTGAATTTCACCACATAGTTGCGGCCGCCCGAGAAGTCGATGCCCTGGTTGAGGCCGCGCACGAACAGCGAGCCTACGCAGATCAGCGCGAACGCGCCGAAAATGCCGAAGGCAACCTTGCGGGCACCCAGGAAGTTGAAGTGCGACTTGGTGAAGAGGTTACGCGAGAAACCGGTAGAGAAGGTGAGGTTGCTCATGGCCTTCGACTTGCCGAAAGCGATGAAGAAGATGCGGGTCAGGTAGACTGCGGTGAAGAACGAGCAGATGATACCGATGATCAGCGTGGTGGCGAAACCCTTGATGGGGCCTGTGCCGAAGTAGAGCAGGATCACGCCGGTGATGACCGAGGTGAGGTTCGAGTCGAAGATGGCCGAGAAGGCGTTCGAGTAACCGTCGGCGATGGCGGTGCGCACGTTCTTGCCGTTGGCAAGCTCCTCTTTGGCGCGCTCGAAGATAAGCACGTTGGCGTCGACGGCCATACCCAGGGCGAGCACGATACCGGCGATACCCGACAGGGTGAGCACTGCCTGGAACGAGGCGAGGATACCGAATGTGAAGAAGAGGTTGCAGATAAGACCGAAGTTGGCGATCAGACCGGGGATAAGACCGTAGACAACGCACATGAAGACCATGAGCAGAACCAGGGCCATGACGAACGACCAGAGACCCGATTCGATGGCCTGCTGGCCGAGCTGCGGACCGATTACCATGTCAGATATGATGTCGACCTTGGCGGTCATCTTACCCGACTTGAGCACGTTGGCAAGGTCCTGAGCCTCCTCGACGGTGAAGTCGCCGGTAATCTGCGAGCGGCCGCCGTCGATCTTCTGGCGGATGTTGGGGTATGAGTAAACTACATCGTCGAGCACGATGGCAACCGGCTTGCCGATGTTGGCCTCGGTGACGTTGGCCCACTGGCGTGCGCCGTCAGAGTTCATGTTCATCGAAACCACGTTGCCCTGCATCTGGTCGTAGTCAGACGATGCGCCTACGACAACCGAGCCGTCGAGGGCAGGCTTGCCGTTGTTGCTCTTCAGGGCCACGAGCTGATATGCCTCCATGGCGCGCTCTTTGCCGGCGACGGTATCCTTGTAGTTGATCTCAAGGGGTTTCACGCTCCAGCGGAGCTTGAGGTTAGAGGGGAGGGTGGCGCGGGCGGCGGGAGTCGACAGCAGAGAGTCGATTGCCTCGCGGTTCTTGGCGAGGGCCAGACCGTAGACGGGGCTGTCTGATGCCGATGCCTGCAGGAAGAGGTCGAGCAGCGAGCCCTGGCCGTTGGCACGGTACTGAGCGTCGAGCTGGGCCATCGGGCCTGCGATTTCAGCGGCCTTGTATGTTTCGTAGAACTCGAGGTTTGCCGAGCGCTGGAGGAGCTCGCGCACACGGTCATGCTCTTTCACGCCGGGGAGCTCGAGCAGAATCTGGCCATCGTTATCCTGAAGAACCTGGATGTTGGGCGACACAACGCCGTAAGCGTCGATACGCGAACGGAGCACGTTCGTGGCCGAGTTGTTCACGCGGTCCTTGACCTCGTTCTTGAGCACTGCCTTCACCTGGCCGTCTTTGGTGTCGGGCTTGATCACCGACTTGAAGACAACCGAGAAGTCTGCCGAGGGGTTGATCTTGCGGTACTGGTCAACGAAGGTACCCACGTAGTCGCTCTCGTGATTGCCGCGGATCAGCGAGTCGGTCTTGGCCAGCGCCAGGTTGAACGAGGCGTCGTCGGCGCCCTCTTTCATCGACTTGAGCAGATCGGGCATCGACACCTGCAGAATGACGTTCATACCGCCCTTGAGGTCGAGGCCGAGGCCCACGCCCCACTTCTGCACTTCGTTGTAATTGTAACCCAGCCAGACGGGAGTCTTGCTGATAGAATCGATGTAGGCCTTGTAAGCCTTGTTGTACTGGTCGGATTTGGCGTTGCCGGCAACAGCCAGGGCGTATTCCGCGGCTTTCTTCTCCTCTTTCTGGCTCACAAGCGAGAACGAGAGGTAGAACAGGCACACCAGCACCAAAAACACCGCTATAATACCGGCAATGATGCTTCCGAGGGTTCCTTTGCTTTGCATGTTCGAGTTAAAGATATTTTTGAGTTTATTATTAATTTTTCCAGTGCGGGAAATGCCTCCAGAGCGGCCGCATCAACTTAGCAATCAGCCACTTAGTAGACGACAGAAAGCGACGCCCGCACCCCTTCGAGGCGCAAACGCCTAATTTTCAGCGTGCAAATATACGAACAATCTCCCGCAATAACAAACAAAATCGCATTTTCCCCGCGAAATATCCTGCACCGGAATATCCTGCACTGCCCTGAGCACTGCCCTGACACCGCCGTTGCCTGCGCGACCAAACTCGCGGCGGCCACCTGTCACATCACACACAAAAACACCGGGAGCAGCCATTGCGGCATGCATCCCGGCGTAATTGCTGGCATGAGGAAATGAACGGTCAGAATGACACATACCACACGATGCCCGTACACAACGCGATTGTAAAGAGTATCAATCCACCCCTCAGTAGATTCATTCGCCAGTCAGAACGCTTGAAATACTTTCCAAACGTCCAAGACTGGCGTATCACAGAATATGCCGCGATGGCTATCAGTATCCATTCCGTTGGGCCTATAGATTTAAAGATATCACACATATAAATATCTATTAATAAAATAATATATACCGGCTTTCTATCTCTATGTGTCTGAGATAAAACACAAGCATACTGCCCATCATCCTTTCATTTTTAGGGTTTGTTTCATTGGTGATGAAATTTTTTTGTGAAGACTATGATTGATCAATCGATGCCGCAAAGTTATGACTGTCATTTTGTCACGGCAATAGTTATGGCGGCAATATAATGAAAAAAAGATTTGCAGCAAGCGTTAAGAGTCAGCAAACCTCTTATTTATAGAATTTTAGCAGCAGAAAAAGTGATTCTATGCGGTAAAAAAAGTAAAGTCTCAGGTAAACCCGGAAACAGCGTGTTTTTAGAGGATGTATATTGCCGGAAATTAAACACCTCAAAAAACAATTGGTCACGCCTGTCGGCATACAATTGCCGTTCAACCAATTACAGACATGTCAAAATAAAAATTCTGTTCACATGCCCAAACGTATTAAACTATAAAATCCCTGAATCAGGCGTAATATCAAGGCCGGCGGCTTCGACA
>USKE01000148.1 GCA_900555165.1 uncultured Porphyromonadaceae bacterium
CCCGGTCTTGCCAACCTCCGCGGGGGGGCCTGCCGCCGCCAACGGCTGCAAGCTCGACCAGTTCTATTCCCGCCCCGACTGGGAAGTTGACTACGGCCAGGCTCAAGGTATGTGAAATCCCTCAAAAATCAACACTACACCATGAAGAAATCGAAATATATCAGAAATATATCTGTTTGCATCATTCTCGGATTCGCCACGCTGGCCTGCAACTCTGAGGATAGTCCGGCGCCTGTGCCCGGGAAACCTGTGGAGGCAACCGACGGCGGTTATCTTTTCGCCCACATGACAGATGACAGCTACGGCTCTCTGTTCTACAGCGTCTCCCGTGACGCCTACAACTGGGAGACCCTCAACGACGGGCGCACTGTGCTGCCCGCATATTGCGGCCACCCCGATATCTGCAAGGGGCGCGACGGCTACTACATGATCAGCGTCAAGAAAGGCTCAGGCATTCCATTGCTGTGGCATTCGACTGACCTGGTCAACTGGGAATATACCAAGCTGGCCAAATCGATATTCAACAAAATCAAAGATCTCTACGGATACGTCAACGAGGAGACATATTACGGGGCTCCCAAGATGTATTACGATACCCCGGGCGACCAGTACATCATTACCTGGCATGCCGGAAAGACCGGCGACGACTCCAATGCAGACGAGTGGGAGACAAAACGTACATTCTACATCCTGACCAAGGATTTCAAGAGTTTCACTGATCCCGCGCTCCTGTTTGATTTCACAGGCAGCGATGCTGACATGGCCACAATCGACGTTATCATCCGTCGTGCAGGCGACTCATATTACGCCATCTTTAAAGACGAACGCACCCAGGAGGCCGCTCCGGAGACCGGCAAGACTATCCGCATCGCCAAAGCGCAGGCGCTGACGGGCCCCTATGCCAATCCCGGTCCGCGCATCACAGACCTTGCCCGCTGGCACGAGGCACCCATCGTGGTGCCCAATGTCAACGGTGACGGATTCTTCCTCTTCACCGAGAACTACCCGCTGCAATACGATATGTTCGAGGCCAAATCGCTCGACGGCCCCTGGACCGAACGCTATTTCGCAGGCCCCAAGGCACGCCACGGTTGTATGGTGCGAGTCAACGAGACAGAATACCAGGCCATCCTCAACGCTTATAAACGCTAATACAGAGAACCTTCCATTATGAACAAAGCAATATCCTCTGCCATATTGGCTGCCGGCTTATGCCTGGCAAGCTCATGCTCCGACGACATCACCCGTCCCGGGCAATGGCCTGAATGGCCCGCCAGGACCGCCGTGAAGGTCGACGGGCTTGAATTGACCGATACCTACTACACCACTTTCAACGGCACAAAGGTTTCGCTCACCCAAGGCCAGACTGTCGACTTCGTAGGGCTCGAACAGCTTCAATACACCCTTCAGAACCATTTCTGGGATGTCACATCGCCCGGACAGGCTGTATTCAAGGGAGCCACTGGCGACTATGATGTCATCTATGACCATCTCAACAACCTGCTGTATGTCGAGCAGCCCGAGATGGAATATCCTGACGCGCTCTATGTCATCGGTGAGCAGCTCGGCCATTCAGGCGCGACGGAGGCGATATCCACCTTCTGGTCGATTGACGCTCCCGATAATGTGCAAAGCTGCCGTCGGGTGGCGCCTGACAGATTCGAAATCAGCCTGTATCTTGCCCAGGGATTCAAGTTCAAATTCTTCCGTCACCATGGCTGGGGCTCTCATGAAGAAATCGAGATATGGGCCGAAGACCTCACCCTGAATCAGCCGGCCCTCGTCACCGGTAGCGGCGACTTCTGTGCCGGCCCGCTGTTTCAGGCAGGTGTGTATGACATAACCGTCGACCTGGCCGCGAAGACATTCGATATCGAGAGCCGGGTGCCGGTTCAGCAGGAAGACTATTATGTCAACGGTGTGCTGATGGAACCTGCCGGAGCATATCTCCATACCCGCCAGACCCTCACAAAGGGCCAGGAAGTGTTGTTCGCCAATTTCGGCGGTATCGCCGATATGGTTCAGCCCCAGTTTTTCGATGTCTTGTCTGATGTCGAGGGCCGCGCCCGGTTCAAAGGCCCTACCGGCGAATACGACATCTATTTCGACGCGTCGGGAATGCTCATTTATGCCGAGTGTCCGTCGATGAACGCTTACGACGGCACATCGATGTGGGTTACCGGTTCTGGATTCGGCCATCCCAAGGCCGGACACGCTACCGTCGGGGCATGGAAACTTACCGAACCTGTCGGTTCATTCCAGATGGTCAAGGTTGCCGAAGGAGTGTACGAGACATCTATGTATCTCGCCCGCGATTTCGATGTGAAATTCTATCGCGCCCGCGACTGGGGTATTCGCCGCGGGGGGCCCCCCCCCCCCCCCCCGTGTGTGGGAGCCAGTGCCGGCCAATCTTCTCGCCAAAGGTGTGGCCGGGACTCCCGATTACTGTATGTTCACCGGCGACCTGCTCCCCGGTCCTGACTTCACGGCCGGAACCTATACCCTCCGCGTGGATTTCAACAACAAGATAGTGTATCTGGCTGAAATGACCTCGAAGGACAAGATCCACCCTGTCGACTACAAGGTCAACGGAGTGTCGCTGAAGGCCAGCCGCTATGCCGAGTTCATGGAGGCTAACGTGTACCTCACCCGGGGAGAACGCGTGAATTTCGAGAATTTCCAGTGTATCGACTATATGCTGCAGCCGGAGTTCTTCGTGCGCAACGCTGACGGCTCATATACGTTCAATGCCATGAGTGGCGAATACCGCGTGCTTTATGATGTCGACGGTACCGAACACATCTGGGTTGAGCGCACTTCAGACGCCGGTCTGTGGATTACCGGACAGTATTTCGGCCACGGACGCACCGGTGGCTGGGATGTCGGTTACCATGACGACTCGATATACATCTCCAAAGGCTGGAGCTGGGACAATCCCCGTCAATATCTCTGTTGTGCGGAAACCGCTCCCGGGATATTCGAGAGCACGTTCCTCATCCACAGCAGCTGGTCACAGCTGACTCTGTACGGGAGCCGGGGCTGGGACAACCGGATAATGTCGAGTGAGGTCACGATCACCGACACGAGCTCTTTCGGGCGTTCATTCGCCTGGCAGGACGGTGTGGGCAATGAGGCCAACTTCGGATGCACTGTAGGCGACATCGGCCAGGAATATGGCACATACCGCCTTGTGATAGACACCACACGCAACCCCATCGTTGTCACGCCGGTGTTGCTCGACGGCCACGGCCATCATTGATAGAGATTGAATTTTGCGTTATTGCGGAGCCAGGATGCGAATCTTTTTCCAATAGGTCATATATGATCGCGTCCGGCTCCGTTTCTTTGAGGCTGTTTAACATTTATTAGTAAACATCCTCCTAATCAGAAACATGAATCATGAAAAAATATATCGGAGCTTTGCTCACGTCGGCATGTCTTGCCCTGATGTGTTCATGCGGCCGGAGCGGCAACGCTCCCGACAGCCGGATGGACTCCTTTGTCGACGAGCTGATGGGGCGCATGACTCTTGAACAGAAACTCGGCCAGATGAATCTTGTCACCGGGGGCGACATGGTCACCGGCCACGTGATGACCAACGAACTCGAGCAGATGATACGCCGCCAGGAAATAGGAGGTGTCTTCAATGTCAAGGGAGCCGGTAAGATCCGCGAACTGCAGCGCATCGCCGTGGAGGAGACGGAACTTGGAATCCCCCTCCTTGTCGGAGCCGACATCATCCACGGTTACGAGACCATTTTCCCCATTCCGCTCGCCCTGTCATGCAGCTGGGACACGGTGGCAATCGAGAGGATGGCCCGGATCTCGGCGATAGAGGCCAGCGCCTGCGGCATCAACTGGACTTACAGCCCGATGGTGGACATCTGCCGCGATGCCCGTTGGGGACGTGTATCCGAAGGTAACGGTGAAGACCCGTTTCTGGGAGCTATGATTGCCGAAGCCATGGTGCGCGGCTATCAGGGCAAAGATATGAAACGCAATGACGAAATCATGGCTTGCGTAAAGCACTTCGCCCTGTACGGAGCAAGTGAAGCCGGACGTGACTACAATACGGTGGACATGAGCCGCCAACGGATGTTCAACGACTATATGCTGCCTTACGAAGCCGCCGTTGAAGCAGGCGTAGGCAGTGTCATGGCATCATTCAACGAGGTGGACGGCATTCCAGCCACTGCCAACAAATGGTTAATGACGGACATCCTGCGCGGTCAGTGGGGATTCAACGGATTTGTAGTCACCGACTATACCGGTATTTCCGAAATGATAGACCACGGTATCGGCGACCTCCAGACGGTAACGGCACGTGCCATCAACGCCGGAGTGGATATGGATATGGTCAGCGAAGGTTTTGTTGGTACTCTGAAAAAATCCATTCAGGAAGGCAAGGTTTCTATGGAAACATTGAACACCGCCTGCCGCCGCATCCTGGTAGCGAAATACAAACTGGGGTTGTTCGACAACCCGTATAAATATTGCGACCCGAAACGTCCGGCACGTGACATCTTTACGAAGGCACACCGCGACGCTGCCCGCAGAATTGCGGCAGAAAGTTTCGTCCTGCTCAAGAACGACAGCCCCGACGGAAATCCGAACGGCAATCCTCTGCTGCCTTTTAATCCTAAAGGCAACATCGCCGTGATAGGCCCGCTAGCCAACAGCCGTGCCAATATGCCCGGAACATGGAGCGTAGCCGCCGTGCTCGACCGTTGCCCATCACTGGTGGAAGGCTTGAAAGAGATGACTGCCGGAAAAGCGAATATCATGTATGCCAAAGGCAGCAACCTGATTAGTGACGCCGCCTACGAAGAACGCGCCACCATGTTCGGCCGTTCACTGAACCGCGACAACCGGACCGACCAGCAATTGCTGGACGAAGCCTTGAATGTAGCCCGCCGCTCGGACATCATCATCGCAGCCTTGGGCGAATCGTCAGAAATGAGCGGGGAAAGCAGCAGCCGCACCAACTTGGACCTCCCCGACGTACAACAAAACCTGTTGAAAGAATTACTGAAAACCGGAAAGCCGGTAGTACTGGTGTTATTCACCGGTCGTCCGCTTACGCTAAACTGGGAACAGGAACACGTGCCCGCTATTCTGAATGTATGGTTCGGAGGCAGCGAAGCGGCCTACGCTATCGGCGACGCCCTCTTCGGTTATGTCAACCCGGGCGGCAAACTGACGATGACTTTCCCGAAGAACGTCGGACAGATCCCTCTTTATTATGCGCATAAGAACACCGGACGCCCGTTGGGACAGGGTAAATGGTTCGAGAAGTTCCGCAGCAACTATCTCGATGTGGATAACGAGCCACTCTATCCATTCGGTTACGGACTTTCTTATACCACTTTCTCTTACAGCGATATCGACTTGAGCCATTCCAGCATGGACATGAACGGCTCGCTGACCGCAGCAGTGACAGTCACCAACACGGGTACATGGCCCGGTTCGGAGGTAGTGCAGCTTTATATCCGCGACGTCGTCGGCAGCAGTACCCGTCCGGTGAAAGAGCTGAAAGGTTTTCAGAAGATATTTCTCGAACCGGGTGAAATGAAGATTGTCCGTTTCAAGATTGCTCCGGAAATGTTGCGATATTACAATTATGACCTGCAACTGGTAGCGGAGCCGGGAGATTTCGAAGTGATGATCGGCACCAACAGCCGGGATGTGAAAACAGCAAGATTCACTTTGAACTAAAGTAACCGTGAAAAGTCGGTAGTAACTCAATTCTCCTCCTTCGGGAAGGAGGAGTACCCGTAGGGGGAGGTGGTAGGTGAATGC
>USKE01000149.1 GCA_900555165.1 uncultured Porphyromonadaceae bacterium
CCACGGCGGCATAAATGTCATACCACTGCTGAAGGGTGACATCAGCCTCTACGACGTGGTGTTCAGGCGCCTGGCCGTGAATCTGGTGCAGGTCAACGACTCGCTGGCCAACTATGACATCGTGCCCCCTTCCGAGGAAACAAAAGATGAGGAACCGCTCTCAATCCCCTCCATCTCGATAAACCGGTTCGAGATCGCCGACGCCGCGCCGTTGCGTTACCGCTCGCTGGCCGACTCGACCGACTTCACCGCCTCGCTGCGCAACATCACCCTCGACGGCAGCGACGGCCCACGCTACGCCCTTGACCTCAACGGCGCCCTTGAGGCCCGCGTGCTCGAAGAGTTCAACTTCAGCCGCCTGGTTTTCGGTGCCAACGGAAAGATTGTCTGGGAAAGCGCGCGTCCGCTGGCCATAGCGCTGCAGGACTTCATGCTCACCCTTGACAAATTCCACGCCCGCGTCAATCTGGCCGCCGACCTCACCGACACACCGCAGGTCGAGAGTTTCCGGGCCGAGTTTCCCGACATTCCGCTGACCGAACTGCTCAGCCATGTGCCCGCCACGCTGCGCGGTTACACCGACCCGCTCAAGACCGACATGCGTGTCAGCTCTACCGTGAGCCTGGCACGCCCCTGGAACCTGGCCGACACCCTCATGCCCTCGCTCCACGCCACGGTCGACATACCTCCGTGCACCGTGACCTACGAGGGGTACACCTTCCGCGACTTCACCGTCAGCGCCGAGGCCGCTTTCGACGGCAGTGACATTGACGCCTCATGGGTCGACCTGAAAAAGTTCCACGCCGAGGGAGAATCGGTCGACGCCGACCTCAGCGCCCGTGTCACCGCCATAATGTCAGACCCGATGGTCGACGGCCGTTTCAAAGGGCGCGTCAACCTGGGCAAACTCCCGCCCCGGCTGAAGAGCATGATACCCGTCACGCTCACCGGCATACTCGGGGGCGACGCCGACTTCCGCCTGCGGAAGTCAGACCTCACCCGCGACGGATTCCACCGCATGTACGCCAAGGGGCGCATAACCCTCGACAACCTGCACGCCGATGCCCAGGGGATGATGACCGCCTACGCCCGCCACGCCCTGCTTGAGTTCGGCACCAGCTCGCGGCTCACCACCGCCGCCGGCGCACGTATAGACTCACTTCTGAGCGTATCGCTGAAAATCGATACCCTCGCCGCCAACGGCATGGGGCTTGACGTGGAGATGCGCGATTTCGCCGCCGGCGTGGGCACCGTGAACCGCGCACAGTCGGCCGACACCACAGAAATCAATCCCTTCGGAGGGCGCATCACTATCGGACGGTTGAAATTCGACGCTCCCGACGACACCCTGCGCGCCCGCCTGGCCGACGCATCGGTCAGCGCCTCACTGCGGCGGTTCAAGGGTGGCGCCCGCTCGCCGCTGATGCACCTCGACATCTCGGCACGGCGCATCATGGCCGGGCAGGCCGTGACCAAATTTGCACTGACGAAAGCCCAGGCCGAGCTTACCGTGCACCTCAACGAGGAACGCGCTGCCCGACGTGCCGCCCGTCGCGAGGCTGCGAAAAACGGCACGTCTCCACAGCCGCGCCGACAGGTCACCGGCACCGACAGCACGGCAACCGCCCGGAACGGCGCCGACCTGGACCTGCGCCTCGACGCCAAAGAACGGCGCCTGCTGCGCAACTGGGACTATTCGGGACATGTGACAGCCGCTCGCGGGCGTCTGGTAACCCCCTACCTGCCCCTGCGCAACCGCCTTTCAGACATCGACCTGCGTTTCAATCAGGATTCCGTGACCATCCACAATACGCGCCTTGTCTCGGGGCAGAGCGACTTCACCGTCAACGGAACCATATCTAACCTTAAACGCGCCCTGACGGCCCGCCGCAACAACACCCTGAAAATTGAGTTCAGCGTGGCCAGCGACACCATCAACGTCAACGAACTCGTGCGCGCCATATTCGCCGGCCCGGCACTGGCGCATGCCGCTGACTCGGCATCGGTATGGGCCGACAACGATGACCTCCAGCAACAGAAACTCGCCTCTATGGCCGACACCGCCGCCACCGAACCCCTTCTGCTGCCGCGCAACCTCGACGCGCGCCTGCATGTCGGTGCCGGAAACATACTCTATTCCGACATGGTGATGCACGGTTTCCGAGGCGACCTGCTTATGGCCGACGGCGCCCTGAACCTGCGCAACCTCTCGGCATCGACCGACATCGGCGCCATCGACATCAACGGCCTCTATTCGGGTGCCGACCGCGATTCGCTACAGTTCGGCCTCGGCATGAGGGTCAACAACTTCATGCTCGACAAGCTCACGACGCTCGTGCCGGCCATCGATTCGATCATGCCGGCGATGAAGAGCCTTGCCGGCGTGGTGAACGCCGACGTGGCCGTGACCACCGACCTGCTCCCCGACATGGATCTGGACATCCCTACCATGCAGGCCGCCATCAAGATCGAGGGGAAAGACCTGGTACTGCTCGACCCCGAGACCTTCAAGACCGTATCGAAATGGCTCATATTCAAGGATAAAACCAAAAACGTGATAGACTCGATGACAGTCGAGGCCGTGGTAGAGAACTCGGCCATCGAGGTATATCCGTTCATATTCAACATAGACCGTTACCGGCTGGGGATAATGGGACACAACGACATGGACATGAACATGAACTACCACGTGTCGGTGCTCAAGTCGCCCATACCCTTCAAGTTCGGCATAAACATCAAGGGCACGCCCGAAAAAATGAAGATCCGTCTCGGGGGCGCCAAGGTCAAGCCCGGCATGGTGGGCGAACGGCAGACCATCGCCGCAAACACCCGTGTGAACCTGGTAAGGGAGATCGACAACGTGTTCCGCCGCGGCATACAGAACGCGCGGCGCGGGCGCCTGAAATTCCCCTCGCCCACAGCGCTCCCCACCGTGGAAGAGCTCGGCGCCGAGCTTGAAGATGAGCATCTGAGCCATGCCGACTCTCTGCAGATGATCCGTGCCGGACTCATAGAGAACCCCGACACCCTGCTCTACCCCATGACCGACCCGGTTGCGGCTCCCGCACCGGCCCTCAACGACAAAGAACATGGCAAAAAGAAAAAACGATAACATAGAACCCGACCTGACTCCCGACGGCGGCGCCGACGGATACGACATCCGCCGCGAGGCCGCGTCGGCCTCTGACGCCGACTTCGAGCGCGCCCTGCGCCCCGGGCGTTTCGAGTCGTTCTCGGGGCAGGAAAAGATAGTCGAGAACCTGAAGGTTTTCGTGGCCGCGGCGCGCATGCGCGGCGAGGCCCTTGACCACCTTCTGCTCCACGGCCCCCCGGGGCTGGGGAAGACCACCCTGTCGGCCATCATCGCCAACGAGCTGGGCGTGGGGTTCAAGGTCACCTCGGGGCCGGTGCTCGACAAGCCGGGCGACCTGGCCGGCATACTCACGTCGCTCGATGAGAACGACGTGCTGTTCATCGACGAGATACACCGCCTCAGTCCCGTGGTCGAGGAGTACCTCTACTCGGCCATGGAGGATTACCGCATCGACATCATGATCGACAAAGGCCCCGGCGCGCGCTCGGTACAGCTCACTCTGTCCCCCTTCACGCTTATCGGCGCCACCACCCGGTCGGGACTGCTGACATCGCCCCTGCGCGCCCGTTTCGGCATAAACTGCCACCTCGAATATTACGACCACGAGGTGCTTGAGCGCATCATACTGCGTTCGGCCGGACTGTTGGGCATCCGCTGCACGGGCGAGGCCGCACACGAGATCGCCATGCGGTCGCGCGGCACGCCGCGTATCGCCAACGGCCTGCTCAGGCGCGTGCGCGATTTCGCCATGGTGAAGGGGTCGGGCATGATCGACCCCGCCATAGCGCGTTTCGCCCTTGAGGCGCTGAACATCGACCGCTACGGCCTCGACGAGATCGACAACAAGATACTTTCAACCATCATACACAAATTCCGCGGCGGCCCGGTGGGCCTTACCACCATCGCCACCGCCCTGGGTGAAGACCCCGGCACCATCGAGGATGTCTACGAACCGTTCCTGATCAAGGAGGGGTTCCTTCAGCGCACCCCCCGCGGCCGCGAGGTCACGCCGCTGGCATGGCGCCACCTGGGTCTCACCCCCGGGGGCGACAGCTACGGCACGCTGTTCTGAAACAGGGGTGCCCCCGGTAACCGCCGGTCTGTATGCCTGCCTGTCTGGTTATCGGCCCAGCTGGGCCGATAACAGAAACCCTCTGCCGCACCGTGCCCTCGGGCGGCGCACCACCGTCATCACAAAAACCGAAATGGCTTCTGTAAAATCACTGTTCAAAGACACCGCCATCTATGGCGTGAGCTCTATAGTCGGGCGTTTCCTCAACTGGTGTCTGGTACCGATGTACACCTACTGTTTCGCCGCGGCCGAGTACGGTATAGTCACCAACCTCTACGCCTATGTGGCGCTGGTGCTGATCATACTCACCTACGGCATGGAGACAGGGTTCTTCCGTTTCGCCAACCACGAGCGGTGGACCGACCCGGGACAGGTCTACACCACGGCGCTCAGTTCGCTGGGTGTCAGCTCGATGCTGTTCATCATCGCCGCCTGCTGGCTGTCGCCGCAGATAGCCGGCCTGCTCGACTGCGCCGACCATCCGGCCTACATCTGGATGATGGCCATAGCCGTGGGCGTCGACGCCTACACGGCCATACCGTTCGCCTACCTGCGCTACCGCAAACGCCCCGTGCGGTTCGCCACGCTGAAACTCATCAACATCGGACTGAACATCGGGCTGAACCTCTTCTTCATACTGCTCTGCCCCTGGCTGCAGAAGACTGCCCCGGGGTGGATCGACTGGTTCTATGAGCCATCGTTCGGCATCGGGTACATCTTCCTGGCCAACCTCATCTCGTCGCTGGCTATGCTGTTCCTGCTCACCCCCGAGATTCTGGCCGAGCGCTACAACTTCAACGGCCGTCTGCTCAGGCAGATGCTGGTCTATTCGTTCCCCCTTCTGGTAATCGGCATCGCGGGCATCATGAACCAGACTATCGACAAGATTCTTTTCCCGATGATCTACCCCGACAAGGCAACCGCCATGGCCGAATTGGGTATCTACGGGGCCAACTACAAGATCGCCATAGTGATGGTGATGTTCATCCAGGCATTCAGGTTCGCCTACGAGCCGTTTATCTTCGCCCAGAACAAAGAGCGCGGCGAAGACAAGAACAAGGCCTACCGCGACGCCATGACATGGTTTGTCATCGCCGGCCTGTTCATCTTCATCGGAGTGATGTTCTTCCTGCCGGTGCTGAAATACTTCATCTCGCCGGCCTACTTCCCCGGTCTTAAGGTGGTGCCGCTGATCATGCTGGCCGAACTCTGTTTCGGCATCTTCTTCAACCTCTCGCTGTGGTACAAGCTCACCGACCGCACCGTCTGGGGCACCTGGTTCTCGCTGATGGGTCTGGCCGTGACGGTGACGCTCAACTTCGCGCTCGTGCCTTTCATGGGCTACATGGGGTGCGCCTGGGCGGCCCTGGCCTGCTACGGGTCGATGATGCTGGTATCGTGGGCCGTAGGGCGCGTGAAACACCCCATAGGCTACGATGTGCGCCGTCTGCTGTTCTATTTCGTCACGGCCATGGCCCTGTGGGGGGTGAGCGTCGCGATCTCGACCCTCTACGCCG
>USKE01000150.1 GCA_900555165.1 uncultured Porphyromonadaceae bacterium
GCCCCCACGCTGTCAGAGAACTGCCCCATGTTCCCGGCCAGCAGATAGCTTGCCGGGGGGATGGGGGTGTAGTAGGTACGGCAGTAGATGAGGTTGGCGATGCACAACCCGTCGGCCACGAGCAATACAAGTACCTGCGGCCACACGCGGCGCGTGAACGCCGACGGCAGCGCCATAATCAGTGCGAGCGTGACCCCGAAGATATATGTCGACACCAGCGACATCGGCCTGAATGTCGTCGACAGACACCAGATTATGTCGAACGCGAATACCGTGGCGGCGCATACGGCGAACGCCATTGTAAACGGCGGAGTCCACAGACGCCGCGGAAACAGTATCAGCCTCAGCGAATCGAGGTGCAGGTTTCTTCTTTTGGTCTTGCTCACGCTACGAACAGATATTGGATGTGTCCACGAGAGATTGTCTGAGGCCGCTTAATCCGGTTATTTCACTATGCCTTTCTCAAGATATTCGGCCAGATTGGTGCGGGCGGCCTCGCCGGCACTTTCCACGGCCACTTTGGCCATGTCGGAGTCGGTCATGATTTTCACCAGCTGCTCGAACGGGGTCTTTGTCGGGTTCCAGCCGAGTGTCTCGCGCGCCTTAGTGGGGTCGCCCAACAGGTTAACCACATCGGTAGGACGGTAGAAATCGGGCGATACCTCCACAAGCACGCGCCCTGTGGCAGTGTCGATGCCCTTTTCATCGACGCCCTCACCTTCCCAGCGCAGGTTGATGCCCACGTTCCTGAAAGCGAGTGTGGCGAATTCGCGCACTGAGTGCTGTTCGCCCGTGGCGATGACGAAGTCTTCGGGCTTGTCATGCTGGAGTATCATCCACATGCACTCCACATAGTCGGGGGCGTAGCCCCAGTCGCGGAGCGACGAGAGGTTGCCCAGATACAGTTTGTCCTGTTTCCCCTGGGCGATGCGGGCGGCAGCCAGCGTGATTTTGCGGGTCACGAATGTCTCGCCGCGGCGCTCGCTCTCGTGGTTGAACAGGATACCCGAGCAGCAGAACAT
This sequence comes from uncultured Porphyromonadaceae bacterium, assembly GCA_900555165.1. Lineage (GTDB taxonomy): Bacteria > Bacteroidota > Bacteroidia > Bacteroidales > Muribaculaceae > UBA7173. The sequence continues at coordinate 1,023 of USKE01000150.1, forward strand.
GCCGTAGGCGTCGCGATACTCCCTGACAATCCAGTAGCCGTAGAGCTTGGCCACGGCGTAGGGGCTGAACGGGTGCAGGGGGGTGTTCTCGTTCTGGGGCACCTCCTCGACTTTGCCGAACAGTTCGGATGTCGACGCCTGGTAGATGCGGCAGCTGTTCTCGAGGCCTGCGATGCGCACGGCCTCAAGTATTCGCAGCACGCCTGTGGCCACGACGTTGGCGGTGTACTCAGGCGAGTCGAACGATACCTGCACATGGCTCTGCGCGGCGAGATTGTATATCTCGTCGGGGCGCACCGAGTTCACAATCTTCACCATCGCCATCGAGTCGGTCAGATCGCCGTAATGGAGATGGAAATTCTCGTGTCCTTCAAGGTGTGCTATGCGTTCGCGGTAGTCGACCGACGAGCGGCGTATCACGCCGTGCACTTCATATCCTTTTTCGAGCAGGAACTCCGAGAGGTACGAGCCGTCCTGGCCGGTCACTCCTGTTATGAGGGCTTTTTTCATCGCGGTATGGCTGGTGTCTGTTCAGAATTTTGATGTGAGAGACTCAAGGGCGGCGCCGAGACCTTCAGCATCCTTGCCGCCGGCCTGGGCGAATCCGGGCTGGCCGCCGCCGCCGCCTTTTATGGCCTTGGCGGCCTCGCGTACCATCGCCGAGGCGTTAAGCCCTTTTTCGGTGAGGTCGGCGGTGACCATGACGGTGAGCAGAGGTTTGTTTGAGATGTCATGAGTGGCACCGACGAAAGCTGTGGCCTCGGGCGAGAACTCGCGCACGGCAAATGCCACGTTCTTCACAACCTCGGGGTTGCGCAGGCCGGTCATGGTGATGAGTTTTACGCCGTTTACCTCAGCGGCCTCGCCGATGAGCTGGCGGGCGATGTTGCGGATGCGCTCTTTCATGTATTCATCAGCCTGTTTGCGCAGTTCGGCGTTCTCGTCGATGGCCTTGCGCAGGGCGCCCAGCAGGTCGGGAGCGTTGTTGAGCAGACGGCCTACCTGTATCATCACGTCGGTCATCTCGTCGACGGCCTGTTCGGCCTTGCGGCCGGTGATGGCCTCGATGCGTCGTATGCCGGCGGCAATAGAGCTTTCAGATACAATCTTGATGAAACCGATGTTGCCGGTGTTGTCGACGTGTGTGCCGCCGCAGAGCTCGACCGAGTCGCCGTAGCGGATCACACGCACCTCGTCGCCGTATTTCTCGCCGAAGAGAGCCATGGCGCCCATGGCACGGGCCTGCTCGATGGGCACGTCGCGGTGCTCGTCGCGCGCGGTGGCGGCGCGCACGGCCTCGTTGGCCAGGTGCTCAACCTTGCGCAGCTCCTCGGGGGTGACTTTCTGGAAGTGCGAGAAATCGAAACGCAATACGTCGGGCGAGACGAACGAACCCTTCTGCTCAACATGTGTGCCGAGCACTTCACGCAGTGCGTGGTGCAGAAGGTGAGTGGCGGTGTGGTTGGCCGATGTGGCGCGGCGCGCCTCCTTGTCGATGCGGGCCGTGAAGGTGGCGGTCACGTCGGCGGGGAGTTTGGCGGCCAGATGCACGCCGATGCCGTTCTCGCGTTTGGTGTCGAAAATCTCGACCTTGTCGTCGCCGTTCTCAAGCACGCCGCGGTCACCGACCTGGCCGCCCATTTCGGCGTAGAACGGGGTGGCCGAGAGGATTATCTGATAATATTCCTTATTTTTCTGTTTTACCTTGCGGTAGCGCAGTATTTCGGCGTCGCACTCGGTCATGTCGTAGCCGACGAACTGCTGTTCGCCTTCGTGCACGGTTACCCAGTCGGTAGCCTCGACTGCGGCGGGGGTGCGTGGACGGGCTTTCTGTGCGGCCATCTCGCGGTCGAAACCCTCCTGGTCGAGTGTGAAACCGTTCTCCTTGAGGATGAGCTGGGTGAGGTCGAGGGGGAAACCGTATGTGTCATAGAGTGTGAATGCCTGGGTGCCGTCGATTTCGGTCTTCCCCTCATTGCGGGCGGTGGCAATGGCATTGTCGAGCAGACGGATGCCGTTGTCGAGGGTGCGCAGGAACGAGTCCTCCTCCTCTTTGGTGACGCGGATGATGAGTTCGCGCTGGGTGGCGATTTCGGGATATGCCTCGCCCATCGATGCAATCAGTGTGTCGACCAGGCGGTACAGGAAGGCGTCTTTCTGCCCCAGGAATGTGTAGGCGTAACGCACCGCGCGGCGCAGGATGCGGCGGATTACATATCCGGCCTTGGCGTTTGAGGGGAGCTGTGAGTCGGCAATCGAGAACGCTATGGTGCGGATATGGTCGGCGATGACGCGCATGGCCACGTCGGTCATGTGGTCTTTGCCGTATTCCTTGCCCGAGAGTTCGGCCACTTTGGCGATAAGGGGGGTGAAGACGTCGGTGTCGTAGTTCGAGGTCTTTCCCTGCAGGGCCATGCAGAGGCGCTCGAAACCCATGCCGGTGTCAATCACCTTGGCGGGGAGCGGCTCAAGCGACTTGTCGGCCTTGCGGTTGAACTGCATGAACACCAGGTTCCAGATCTCGATTACCTGCGGGTGGTCTTTGTTTACCATCTGCGCGCCGGGGATGGCGGCGCGTTCCTCGTCAGAGCGGAGGTCGATGTGAATCTCCGAGCAGGGGCCGCAGGGGCCGGTATCGCCCATTTCCCAGAAGTTGTCGTGCTTGTTGCCGTTTATGATATGGTCGGCGGGAAGGTGTGCCTCCCAGTAGCCGGCGGCTTCGTCGTCGCGGCTCAGTCCTTCGGCCTCCGAACCCTCGAAGACAGTGGCATACAGGCGTTTCGGATCCAGGCCGAGTACATCCACCAGGAACTCCCACGCCCAGTTGATAGCCTCTTTCTTGAAGTAGTCGCCGAACGACCAGTTGCCGAGCATCTCGAACATGGTGTGGTGGTAGGTGTCGAGACCGACCTCTTCAAGGTCGTTATGCTTGCCGCTGACGCGCAGACATTTCTGCGAGTCGGTGACACGTGTCCATTTGGGCGCCTTGTTGCCCAGGATGATGTCTTTGAACTGGTTCATACCGGCGTTGGTGAACATCAGTGTGGGGTCGTCTTTTACGACCATCGGGGCCGACGGCACGATCTGGTGCCCTTTTGAGGCGAAAAACTGTTTGAATGACTCGCGGATCTCTTTGGCGGTCATCGGTGAGTTGCTCATATTATGATGGTATCTTGTTTTTTTTGTTGTCGGGGGCGGCGGGTAATGGCCGATGTCGGCACGGGCCGCCAATCAAACTGCAAAATTACGAATTTTTTTGTGTATCTTTGCAATCAGATGGATACGCTCGACAAGAAATATTACAAAATAGCCGAGGTGGCCGAGATGATCGGTGTGCCGGCGTCGACCCTGCGTTTCTGGGAAAAGGAGTTTCCGCAGGTGAAACCGGTGCGCAACGCCTGCGGCTCGCGGTTCTACACGCCCGCCAATGTGGAGACCCTGCGCATGATATATTTCCTTGTCCGCGAGAGGGGGCTGCGTATCGAGGCCGCCCGGGAGGCGCTTGCCGCCAACCGCAGCGGAGTCCTTCGTCATGCCGACGCCGTGAGGCGTCTGCGCGAGGTGCGTTCGCGGCTCACGGGTCTGCTCGACGCCCTCACACGTCGGCACTGATTCCTGAATCACTTCAATAAATGGTGAGGCATTATCATGTATGTCAGTCAGCACACCCAAAAAAGGAGGATAGTTCTTTTGAACTATCCTCCTCACGTTTCAACTATTTATTTATGAGAGCCTCAGTATCTGGTATCACTACCCGATAAAAAGGACGAGGGATGTCGGTAACATGCCGCGTAAAGCCGGAGGCGACAGTGGCGGATGCCGGTGAGACAGTTTCAGGTATAATGGTCTACATCACTTGAAGTTGTTGCGGTCTACTTGAAAATATCGCGTCATCGTTTTTTAAAGCGCCGCCGTGGCAACATGTATATGTTGCCGCCCGGCCTTTTCGTTTCATGTACTACTATAACAATCCGTACACCGCTAAAGTGGAGCCGAAATCAGCTAAAAGTGTTTAAAATTTGTTTATTCGGGCAGATTTCACTTTTATATATTGCGGTGATTAACTTAAATTAGACGATATTTAACATTTCGACATCTGATACGTGACAATCTTTTTATTCAGACAGTCAGGTATAGCGTTTTATGTGTCGCTGTCGGTCAGCTGACCGGGGAGAGACGGTTGCCTGAGGTTACAATGATACGGCCGCAGTCGGCGAGAGCACGGGCCACCCGCGCCACGACTGCCGGGTCAAGCGCTGTTTCGGCGGCGAGGGCGGCAATGTCCATCGGTTCTGTGGCGCGGCTCAGACGGTAGATGACGGCATCGGCCGCCAGTTTATCCTCATCGGTGGTGCCGGTGGTCTGTGCGGCTTTCTTGCGCCGGTTGCGGCAGACGTCGCACCGCCCGCACTCGGCATTGGCCTCCTGTCCGAAGTATCTGAGCATCATAGCCTCGCGGCATTCGGCTGTGCTGAACACGAAATCGCTCATGGCCTTGAGGCGTTCCTGCATCAGGGCACGACGCTGTTCGTATATCTCGCGCGGCAGG
>USKE01000151.1 GCA_900555165.1 uncultured Porphyromonadaceae bacterium
CCGGTGGTGCCGAGGAAGATGAACGAGCCGATGGGGCGCCGCGGGTCGTTGAGTCCGGCGCGCGAGCGGCGCACGGCGTCGGCGATGGCGCGGATGGCCTCTTCCTGACCAACGACGCGGTTGTGCAGTTCCTCTTCAAGGTGCAGCAGTTTCTCTTTCTCTGACTGTACCATCTTGTTCACGGGGATGCCGGTCCAGCGCGAAACCACGTCGGCGATGTCTTCCGAGTCGACCTCCTCCTTGATGAGGGCTTTCTCGCCCTGCATCACCTTGAGCTGTTCCTGGATGGTCTTGTTCTCCTGCTCTTTCTGCTGTATCCTGGAGTAGCGGATTTCGGCCACGCGGGCATAGTCGCCCTCGCGTTCGGCACGGTCAGCCTCGAAGTTCAGCTGCTCGATGTCGATCTTGTTCTGCTGGATTTTGTTGATGAGTTCCTGCTCGGCTTTCCACTTTGCGGTGAACTCCTTCTCCTCGTCGCGCATCGACGCAAGCTCTTTTTCGATTTCGCGCACCTTTTCCTTGTCCCCCTCGCGCTTTATGGCCTCGCGCTCGATCTCTTTCTGGGCTATCTTGCGCGTGATTTCGTCAAGAGCCTGGGGCACCGAGTCTATTTCAAGACGCAGTTTCGAGGCGGCCTCGTCGATTAGGTCGATAGCCTTGTCGGGGAGGAAACGGTCGGTGATGTAGCGCTCAGAGAGTGTCACGGCGGCGATAATCGCCTCGTCGCGGATGCGCACCTTGTGGTGGTTCTCGTAACGCTCCTTAAGGCCGCGCAGGATTGCGATTGCCGATGCTTCGTCGGGCTCGTTCACCATCACTTTCTGGAAACGGCGTTCGAGCGCCTTGTCTTTCTCGAAGTATTTCTGGTATTCGTCGAGCGTGGTGGCGCCGATCGAGCGCAGTTCTCCTCGGGCCAGGGCCGGTTTCAGGATATTGGCGGCATCCATGGCCCCCTCGCCCTTTCCGGCACCCACCAGGGTGTGAATCTCGTCGATGAAGAGTATGATCTCGCCGTCGCTCTGGGTTACCTCGTTCACGATGGCCTTGAGACGTTCCTCGAACTCACCCTTGTACTTGGCACCGGCCACGAGGGCGCCCATGTCGAGCGAGAATATCTGTTTCGAGCGCAGGTTCTCGGGCACGTCGCCGCGCACGATGCGCTGTGCCAGACCCTCGGCGATGGCTGTCTTGCCGGTACCGGGCTCGCCGATCAGCATGGGGTTGTTCTTAGTGCGGCGCGAGAGTATCTGCAGCACACGGCGTATCTCGTCGTCGCGGCCGATGACGGGGTCGAGCTTGCCCGAACGGGCGCGCTCGTTGAGGTTTATGGCGTATTTCGAGAGGGCGTTGTAGGTGTCTTCGGCGCCCTGGTCGGTGGCTTTCTTCCCCTTGCGCAGTTCGTCGATGGCGCTTTTCAGCTCTTTCTCGCTGAGGCCGGCGTCCTTGAGGATGGTCGATGCGGGCGAGTTGACGTCGAACAGGGCCAGCAGTATCGCCTCAAGGGTGACATATTCGTCGCCCATCTTCTTGGCGATGTCGAGCGATTTCTGCAGCACGTCATTTGAGTAACGGCTCAGATAAGGCTCGCCGCCCGATACTTTCGGCAGAGTGCCGATCTCTTTGTCGACCTGCTGGCTCACGAGTGCCAGGTTGGCGCCGACTTTCTGGAAGATGAATTTGATCAACGATTCTCCCTCGGTGATGATGGCTTTCAACAGATGTACGGGCTCGATCTGCTGTTGTCCGGCAGAGCGTGTGTATTCGAGCGCTTTCTGTATAGCCTCTTGTGATTTGATAGTGAAGCTGTTGAAATTCATATAGCGTAGTCTGATAATTCTGTGTTATGGGGCGTGGCGCCTTCCGGGCACGCCCGTTTACCCTCTTTTAAACTTTAACAAATAGTGTGCCATAATGTTGGTGCGGATACATAAAAAGAGGAGAGCGCCGTAACAGCGGCGCTCTCCTCGGCTGGCTTAAATCTTATCTGTTCTCAGATTATTGATCGTGCAGTATAATCCCGTGTAGTCGTATTGTCAAAAGGGTGGCGGGTGCAGGTTGCGTCAGCTTAATGGCGGCTGATTGCGTCGGCCCATGCCCGCGGATATCTGCTCGGCCAATATGCCGTGAGCGTTGAGTTCTGTAGAGCAAAGTAATTACTTGAATCAGGTGGTCGGGCGCAGTGCGCCCCGGGTTTAGGTTATGCGGGAGGATGTATGGTCAGCGATAGTCCTTGAGCATTTTCTGGAGTCTCTGGCGTGCGAAGAAGATGCGGCTCTTCACGGTGCCGAGGGGGAGGTTCATCTTCTCTGCGATCTCGTTGTACTTGTAACCGGCCACGTGCATCGAGAAGGGGATGCGGTAGTCGTCGGAGAACGAGTTGATGGCAGCCGAGATTTCGCCTGCGGCGACCGAGCCTTCAGGGGTGTCGAGGCCCGACTCCTGCGGGAGGTTGAGGTGGTAGAGGTCTTCGGTCTGGTCGATCACCGTTGCCGAGCGCACCACCTTGCGGTAGTTGTTGATGAAGATGTTGCGCATGATGGTGAAGACCCAACCCTTGAAGTTGACGTTCTCCACATATTTGTCCTCATTGTCGAGGGCCTTGAGTGTTGTGTCTTGAAGCAGGTCGTAAGCGTCGTCTCTGTTTGAGGTAAGCAGCTAAGCGAAGTTGAGGAGGTTGCTTTGAAGTCCTAACAATTTGGTCTGGAAATTTTTTGAACTCATGATGACAAACTTTTTAATTGTTAGCGAAACGAATTTGTAACCCTTTTGTGACTACGTTGCAAAGGTACTACATAATTACAACAAACCAAATTTTTTGCTCAAAAAAGTGAAAAAAATTAGAAAATTTTTAGATAGATTATTTAACTAATTATAAATCAGAACTATAAGCATAATTAATTGATTTACAAATTTGTTACAAAATTATTAATCGTTCTGATATGAAGACGTGATAGTATATAATATGTTTAAAATCAGGTAGATATAACGTTTGTGATAATAAATGATGATGCTTTGGATATGGCTGAGATTGCAAAAAGAGAGTTGGAGCAAAATATTTTAACCAAAATTCGGGCATGTAAATTGCAAAATGCTTAGTTGGGGTGTCGTTTTAAGCAGGTCTTATTTGCTGAAAAGGACTGATGCTCCAGTATTAAAGGATGGCGCTGGTGTAACATGAATGTTACATGACTGTGAAAAATATTGCCGTATGGCTTTGCCTCCGGTGACTGCCGCCAGTTAAGAATGTGGATGGAGGCCGTCGGTTGGGGGTTAATAAAGCGCGGTTGAAATTTTGACAGACGGTTGAAAAAGGGTAATTTTGCATCATGATTGACCAGTCTGCAGTTAAGAAGATTGATATTGACGGCCAGACGCTCGCCTACACGCAGGCGGGTTCGGGGCGCCCCCTGGTGCTGATGCATGGGTGGGGGTGCGACCACACCACGGTGGCGTCAATCGCCGCCACGGCCGCATTGTCGCATACGGTATATAATGTGGATTTCCCGGGTTTCGGCGCGTCGCCAGAACCGGCGACGGTCTGGAGCGTTTATGATTACGCTGACCTTATATCCAAGTTTATCGACCGTATGGGACTTGACGCCCCTGTGCTGGTGGGTCATTCGTTCGGCGGCAGGGTCGCGATAATACTCGGGTCGCGCCGGCCGGTCGACAAGATCGTGCTTGTCGACGCCGCAGGTATAAAGCCGCGCCGTTCGCTCACCTATTATTATAAGGTGTACACTTTCAAGGCGGCAAAACTGGCCATGAAACTTCTCTATGGCGCAGAGGGGGCGCAGAAACGCATCGACAGCATGCGCGCACGGCGCGGTTCGAGCGACTACGCATCGGCCTCGCCGCGCATGCGGGCCATAATGAGCCGGGTGGTCAATGAGGACCTGACACGGCTGTTGCCGCAGGTCAAGGCGTCGACCCTGCTTATATGGGGCGAGAATGACACCGCCACCCCGCTTGCCGACGCGAAGAAGATGAACAGCCTGCTGCCCGATTCGGGCCTGGTAAGTTTTCCCGGATGCGGACACTACAGTTTCCTCGACAATCCCGCACAGTTCGCCGCTGTGCTCAAATCGTTTTTCAACAGCTGAGAGGGGATGCCCCTCCAATCAAGAAATAAAAGATGAATCTCCTTGTAAGTGCGTCATCGGCACTGCTGACGGCCGCGGCGGCCGCCGATCTCTGGCAGGTGTTTGCCCGTGACCTGATGATGTTTCAACAGAACTCTTACCGCAACGAGCGTTATGCGCGCTGGTTCCAACAGTCGGGCGAAAGCACGAATCTCGGCCGCATATTTTGTTGCGTGGGCCTGTTCATGATGCTTGTAAACAGCATTCCGGCGCTTTTCGGCGTGTGGCTGTCAACGATAATTGTAATCTGGCAGTGTGTGGTGCTGGCGCGTAGAAAATACAAGAAACCGCTGGTATGGACCCCCAGGGCCCGCAGAATCTTCGGCGTGTCGTGGCTGCTGGCGCTGATTCCCGTTGTTGCTGCGCCGTTTGTTTTCGGACCCTTCGGCATCGGGGGCGCGCTGCTTGCGGTGCTGATCCTCTCGCCGCTGTTCATGCTGGCTGCAAACGTGGTGCTTCGTCCTGTGGAGAAACGCATCAACAAACGTTATTACGACGAGGCGGCCGCCATCCTTGCCTCTATGCCTGACCTGAAAATCATCGGCATAACCGGCAGCTACGGCAAGACATCGACCAAGCATTATCTTAACCGTATCCTGCAGGAACATTTCTCGACCACGATGACCCCCGGCAGTTTCAACACGCCGATGGGGGTGATACGCACCGTGCGCGAGCATCTTAGGCCGTACGACGAGGTGTTCATCTGCGAGATGGGCGCCAAGCAGGTGGGTGACATCAAGGAGATCTGCGACCTGGTGCACCCGCACATGGGCATTGTCACCGCTGTTGGCGAACAGCATCTTGAATCATTCAAGACCATCGAGAATGTGCAGCGCACCAAGTTCGAGCTGGTCGACGCCCTGCCTGCCGACGGACTCGCCGTGGTGAACAATGACTTCCCGAAGGTGGCCGACCGAGAGGTGAGCAACGTGGAATGTGTGCGCTATGCCGTGGCACAGCCCGACGGCGCCGATTTCGTGGCGGGCGACATAGAGTATTCACCCGACGGCACACATTTCACTGTCACTGACAAAAAGTCAGGCGAGTCACTGACACTGCAGACACGTCTGGTAGGGGAGTGCAATATCTCGAACCTCATGGCGGCCGTCATAGTGGCGAAACGTCTGGGCGTCCCCGACGACAAGATACGTTATGCCGTGGGGCAGATTGAACAGGTCGAGCACCGCCTCACCGTGAAACGTGTGCCGGGCGGAATGACCATCATCGACGATGCCTTCAACTCGAACCCTATGGGTTCGCGCATGGCGCTTGAGGTGCTCGGCCGCATGACCGGCGGCAAGCGCATTGTCGTTACCCCGGGCATGATCGAGCTTGGCGACCGTCAGTTCGCCGCCAACGAGGAGCTGGGCCGCACTGACGCCAAAAACGCCGATGTGG
>USKE01000152.1 GCA_900555165.1 uncultured Porphyromonadaceae bacterium
TCCCGCCACCGACTGCAGCACGTCACCGATATTGCCGCCCGACAGAAGGGTGATGATGCCGGCCACTATCACGCCGACGATTCCGCCGCCGATTCCCAGGGCCTTTCCCGAACTGCGCCGGTCGACCACATTGTTGCTGTTTCTGCGTCCGTCAAGTCTCATAATGATGCAAAATTAGTAAATTTGCCCCGAAAATATCAGAACAGTCACGTATATGAATATAACGAAAGGGAGGCCCGCCGAGTTTGAGGCAAGGTCACGGATTGAAAGGGAGGTTTACGACAGGCTTGATGAGCTTGGCATCGGGTTCGATACCATCGACCATGAGGCCGCTGCGACAATGGATGTCTGCGACGCGGTCTCGGCAGCTGCCGGATGCTCGATCTTCAAGAATCTGTTCCTCTGCAACCGCCAGCAGACGCAGTTCTATCTGGTGCTGATTCCGGCCGACAAGCCGTTCAAGACCAAATATATCTCGTCGCAGTTAGGGTGCGCTCGGCTTTCGTTCGGTCCCCCTGAGATGATGGATCGCCTGCTTGGCGTTACGCCCGGCGCCGTGACTCCGCTGGGACTGTTGCGCGACACGGAAAGGGTGATACGGGTGGCCGTTGACCGTGACCTGCTGGCGTCACCGACGGTGGGGTGCCATCCGGGGGTGAACACCTCGACTGTGCGCATGCCCCTGGCCGACCTGCTTGAGCGCTATATCCCGTCGACCGGGCATGATATCACGTTGGTTGATCTCCCCGCCGAGTAAGAGGCTGACCGGTATATAATTTTGATCAGGCATTTATGACAAAGGGGTGTGGCCTGTCGGGCCACACCCCTTTGCTTATGGAATAGTGATGATTATTCGAACTCGATGAGGAGGTCGTCGGTGCCGACAACCTGGTCGGGGGCGACGAAGATACGTTTGATCACGGTGTCTTTCGGAGCCTCGAGGTCGTTCTCCATCTTCATGGCCTCGTAGACCATGATAACCTGACCCTTCTTTACGGCGTCGCCGGGCTTTACGTTAATCTCGACGATGCGGCCGCCCATCGGCGCGCGGAATACCTCGCCGGTAATGGGTTCGTCAGCTGCGGCGGGAGCGGCTACAGGCGCTGCGGCCTTCGGCTCTTCGGCAGGGGCGTTGGCGGCAAGTTCCTCCTTGCGGCGGTTGGTCAGGAAGGTTTTGGCCACGTTGGGCAGAAGCTCAAGCAGAAGCTCTTCCTCTTTGTTCGATGCCAGGGGCACGCCGAGTTTGGGATCCACGTCGTTGGCCGGTTTCTTGTACGACGATACATCGTATGCCTTCTCGGTGGCGTCGCCGGTGATCTGGCGGCGAAACTCGGGATCCACGGGCACCGGTGTGTGGCCGTATTCACCCTTCACGAGCGAGATGAACTGGTTGTTGGTCTGGGTGTAGTCGGCGTTGCCTTTGCGGCGGTCCATGGCCAGGAGCACGGCCTGCGAGCCCACAATCTGCGACGTGGGGGTAACCAGGGGCACCAGACCGGCGTCGCGGCGCACTTTCGGGATAAGTTTCATGGCGTCGTCGAGCAGATCCGATGCGCCGAGAGCCTTCAGCTGGGCCACCATGTTCGAGTACATGCCGCCCGGCACCTCGGCCTCCTTGACAAGCAGGTTGGGTTTGGGGAAACCGAAGTATGCCTCGATGGCGTGGCACTGTGCCAGCAGTTCCTCCTCGTCACCGGCCTTGGCGGCGGCGATGGCCTTGTCGAACATGGCGTCGACCTCGGCGGGCAGAGTGTCTTTGAGGGGGTTGAAGGCTTTGGGGAAACGGTCTTTGTTGAGGTCGAAGTCGGCCAGCTGACGGCGCACGCCTTCCAGACGCTCGCGGATCTCGCCCACTTTCTCCATGTTCACGTCAACCTCGATGCCGAGTTTCTTGCAGAATACATAGACAAGCTCGATGGCGGGGGCCGCTGAGCCTTCGCCGAAGTACCAGATGTTGGTGTCGAGGATGTCGACGCCGTTCATGATTGCCATCAGCGACGATGCCAGACCGTAGCCCGGGGTGCAGTGCGTGTGGAAATCCACGGGCACCTTCACGGCAGCTTTCAGCTTGCCGATGATCGAGGCGGCACGCAGCGGATTCACCAGGCCGGCCATATCCTTGAGCGTGATGATCTTGGCGCCGAGACGCTCCATCTCTTTGGCTTTCTCCACGAAATATTCGTCGGTGAAGATCTTTTCGGGAGCGGCGGGAGCCTCCTCCTTCTTGCCGAACAGTTTCGAGAAGAAACCCTTCTTTTCGGGCTGTGCCACCGGCTCGTCCTTGGGGTCGACGGTGTAGCAGACAGCGGCGTCGGCGATGCCGCCCAGCTCATTGATCAGGCGGATAGACTCCTTGATGTTGTCGATATCGTTGAGGGCGTCGAAGATACGCATGATGTTGAGGCCGTTCTTGATGGCCTCTTTATAGAATCCCTCGAGCACCGAGTTGGGGTAGGGCACGTAACCGAAAAGGTTGCGGCCGCGCGAGAGGGCCGAGAGCAGAGATTTGCCTTCGACGGCTTTCGAGATCTTGCGCAGGCGCTCCCAGGGTGACTCGTCGAGATAACGCATCACAGAGTCGGGGATGGCGCCGCCCCAGACCTCCATGATATAGAAACCGGCATCCTTGTAGAGGGGGAGGAGCGGATCGATGTCCTGTTGTCTGAGTCGGGTGGCGAAGAGCGACTGCTGTCCGTCGCGCAGAGTCAAGTCTCTGATTTTAAGTTTCTTCTCTTCCATAAATGTAATGAGTTGTCAGTTAGAGGCAGAGATTGCTTGTCGCGGCCGGTGGGCGGCGCGCCGCTGCCGGCGCAAGGGCACCCGCCGCGACGGAAGGGGAGAGTGCTGCCTGTTCATTTCTCGATGCAAACTTACAAATTATTTCACAAAAAGCGAAATAATTACAATAATTTATTGAAATAAAGACGCCTGCCCGCCAAAGCCCCGTTTTCCATCCCCCCGCTTAGCAATTTGTCGCTCATCATAAAAGCAAGATAGTGCATCCATCAGCGCGAAGCACAAGGGGGTTGCAGAACTCTGCTAATTGTAGGGACATGCCTTTGGCATGTTGGATAATCTCATTGGTAATCAGCCAAACATCGCAAAGCGATGTCCCTACAAATTAGGCAAAAATCGAGTTTTGCAACACCCTCGCGAGAGTTCAGGCCACTATGCGGCTTGTGCTTCGCGTTGCCGTTAGCAATCACTGATTTGGCCCGGTTTATTGAACACTGATAATAATGAATACCGGCATGCTATGGCGCACACAGGTATGCGCGGCTTGGGCGGCGGGATTTACGCAGGGCTACGCCGGTCTGCTACCTGATCACGCGTTTCTGCCCGTTCGAGATGTATATGCCGGGGGCAGGTGTGGGCGATGTGACTTCGCGACCCGAAAGGTCAAACAGCCTAACCGGGACGAGATTATGCCTGTTCTTTCAAGGTCATGAAGGCCTCCTTTGAAGGGGAAGAAATTCAGTTCAAGGCAAAAATCATAGGAGATGAACTCATTCTGTCCACAATGAGAATCCTTAAAGAGAAAAAGCAACCAAGTGCCACCAGGTAGGCCTGAGCCTCTATCTGACGCTTTCTTGATTGCTTTTCGCTAATTTACAACCAAATTTTGAATCACGAAAGCTTTTACCTTAAAAAAATATGGAGCCAAAAATCAATGAAATAGTTTTAGGGCAATTTGGGGGGCGATTGGTGGAGGATTTCGGGGCAGACGCAGAGGGGCGGAGAGGGAGAGGGGGTCGGGAAAAAGAGCGGAACCGCGGCGGCCTGTGGGGGCCGGCGCGGTTCCGGTTCAAGTGGTTATTGTCTCAGGGGTGCCGGGCTGTGCCGGCAGACCCTGGAGGTATCTGTGGTAAGGGTGGGTGATCAGTAGTTCCACTGGCAGGCTACCATTGACAGTGAGTTGTCGCCGATAGTGCGGAGGTCGGTGATCATGTTGTAGCGGCAGTTGATATAGGTAAGAGCCTGGTCAAACGATACATCGAGCATGGTGAGCTGGTTGTTGTTGCAGAGCAGACGCTGGAGGAAGGTCTGGTTCGACAGGGTGAGCTGGGTCAGGTCGTTGTACGAGCAGTCAACGAAGAGCAGCTGCGGGCAGTTCTGCACGTCGAGCGAGGTAAGGTCGTTGTAAGAGCATACGAGGTCGAGCAGGGCGGGGCAGTCGCGCACGGCCAGTGACTGCATGTTGTTGTCGGTGCAGAGGAATGTGCTCAGCGAGGGGAGGCCGCTCACGATGAGGTTTACGATCTCGTTGTCGTCGATGTTGAGGTTCTGCAGGGCGGTCAAACCGGTGAGGTTGATCGAGGTGAGCTTGTTATAGCCGCAGTAGAGGTTCTTGAGGTTCGTGCAGTCGGCCACCGAGAGGTATTCCAGGTGGTTGCCCTGGCAGTTGAGGGTCTTCAGGGTCGCCGAGTTGGCCACGTTGAGCTCTACGAGCAGGTTGTTGGATACGTTGAGGGTCTGCAGGGCCGGGGTCTGGCCGATCTCGAAGTCGGTGATGCGGTTCTTGTAGATCTTCACGTTCATCAGGGCGGTGCAGCCGCTCATGTCGATTGTGCGGATCTTGTTGCGCGAGGCGTTGAGGTCGGTCAGGGCGGCGTCGCCGGCGAGGCTTACAGACGCCAGGCTGTTGCGCGAAACGTCAACGCTCTGCAGTGCGGTGAAACCGGCCAGGTTGAGGTCGCCGGCGAGTCTCTTGTCTTTCCAGTCGATGGCGGTCACGCGGCCGTTGGTTACGGTGACACCCTCCCATGTGGCGGGGTTCTTGAGGTCTGAGATTTTAAGTGCCTGTGCGTTGGTTCCCTCTTTTTCAGCAGGCATAGCCAGGAACGACTGGAGCTGTTTGAGCTCGTTCTTGTCGAACTTCTGGGCAGAGACGGTCATGCTACCGAGCACGAGAGTCAATAGTAATAGAGCTTTTTTCATATCTAAATAGTTGTTTGGTGAATTTGTTTTTCAGTAAGATATTTTTTTTGCAATACAGGGTCTGCGATGTTGTCCGCGCCTGCTTGTTGCTGTTATACTCTATAAACAACTCCCGTTAAAAAAGGTTGACGCACAATAGAATTGCATCTGAAAAATAATTTCCGTCATCGGGTTGAAATCGTCGTGACACACTCTTGGCGGCCTCTGCCTCGCGGCCCAATCCACCCAAATAACATTTCCACGAGATAAATTCCGATACCGTATCTGAATTGCAGAACCAGGCGAACCAGAGGAACCAGCAGGGCTGTGGGCGCGCTATTTTCCGTTTTTTAAGAACCAGAGGAACCGGCAGTTGGGGTATTCATTGTAGGGTCGCTACATGTAGCGACCGCTTACCAACTAACGTGCAGGTAATTATCGGCCATAACCAATGGCGGTCGCTACATG
>USKE01000153.1 GCA_900555165.1 uncultured Porphyromonadaceae bacterium
TCGATACTGTCGTCGCGGTTCAGGCGGTCGACCTCGGCGAGGAGTGTGGCCTCGTCTACATCATCCTCGAACCTGATGAGCGACGATGTGAAACCGCACTCGCCGCAGGCTTTCACCTTCGAGGCTACGTATGTCTCACTGCCGCCGTCGTGGCCCACGAGAATTGCCGCAAGGTGCGGCGCACGGCGTCCCGAGGCTACGATGCGGTCAACCTCGGCCTTGATTTCCTGTTTGATGGCGGCCGCGGTGGCCTTTCCGTCGATAAGCTCCATAGTGTATAGTGATTATGGGTGGAATCCTGATGGTATCAGTGACGCTGTTTGCGCATCTGGCGCACCTGGCGCATCATCTGCATGGGGTTGCGCAGGCCCGAGGCTGCTTTCATCATC
The DNA here is from genome assembly GCA_900555165.1 of uncultured Porphyromonadaceae bacterium. Taxonomy (GTDB): domain Bacteria; phylum Bacteroidota; class Bacteroidia; order Bacteroidales; family Muribaculaceae; genus UBA7173. The sequence goes on from USKE01000153.1 coordinate 390, forward strand.
TTGCGGGTCTGCTCGAACTGCGTGAGCAGGCGGTTCACCTCCTGCAGGTTGGTGCCCGAACCGGCGGCGATGCGCTGCCGTTGATGATTTCGGGGTGCAGACGCTCCTGCTCGGTCATAGACGAGATGATGGCTTCGATACCCTTGAACGCGTCGTCGGGAATGTCGACATCCTTAAGGGCCTTACCCACGCCGGGAATCATGGCGGCGAGATCCTTGATGTTGCCCATCTTCTTTATCTGATTGATCTGGGCAAGGAAGTCATTGAAGTTGAATTCGTTGCGGGCTATCTTGCGCTGAAGTTCGCGGGCCTTCTTCTCGTCAAACTGCTGCTGGGCGCGTTCCACGAGCGAAACGATATCGCCCATGCCGAGGATACGGTCGGCCATTCGCGAGGGATGGAAGACGTCGATGCCGTCGAGTTTCTCGCTTGTACCCACAAACTTGATAGGCTTGGTGACCACGGTACGGATTGACAGGGCCGCACCGCCGCGGGTATCGCCGTCGAGCTTGGTGAGCACCACGCCGTCGAAATCGAGGCGGTCGTTGAACTCCTTGGCGGTGTTCACGGCATCCTGGCCGGTCATCGAATCGACCACGAACAGTGTCTCGGAGGGATTGATGGCTTTCTTTATGGCCTCGATCTCGTCCATCATCTGCTCGTCGACAGCCAGACGTCCGGCGGTATCGACAATCACCAGGTCGAGGTGGTTCTGGCGTGCGTAATCTATGGCGTGGCGCGCAATCTCCACGGGGTTCTTGTTACCCTCTTCGGTATAGACGGGCACATCGATCTGCGAGGCAAGCACCTTGAGCTGCTCTATGGCAGCGGGACGGTATACGTCGCCGGCCACGAGCAGGGGGCGTTTCCCCTTCTCGCTCTTGAGTTTCCTGGCAAGCTTGCCCGAGAAGGTTGTCTTACCTGAACCCTGCAGACCCGACATCAGTATCACGGCGGGGTTGCCGGTGAGGTTGAGCTGCGCGGTCTCGCCGCCCATGAGGGTGGCAAGCTCGTCATGCACAATCTTCACCATCAGTTCCTGGGGCTTGATGGCGTTGATCACGTTCTGACCGAGAGCCTTTGCCTTTACGGTATCGGTGAATGTCTTGGCGACCTTATAGTTTACGTCGGCGTCGAGCAGTGCGCGGCGCACATCCTTCAGGGTCTCGGCGACATTTATTTCGGTGATTTTGCCTTCACCTTTTAAGAGTTTGAAACTTCTTTCAAGTTTCTCGCTTAGATTCTCGAACATATATCGGTAGGGCTTAGAGCTTGTTTGTGGCCGTGTCGGGGAAAATCACCGAGGGGCGGAAAGTGCGCGCCTCATCGGGTGTCATGCGTGCGTAGGCCATGATGATGACGATGTCGCCGGGCTGTACCTTGCGGGCGGCGGCGCCGTTGAGGCAGATCACGCCCGAGCCGCGCTCGCCGGGGATGGCGTAGGTGTCGAGGCGTTCGCCGTTGTTGTTGTCGACGATGTAGACGCGCTCGCCGGGGAGGATGTCGGCGGCATCCATCAGATCCTGGTCGATGGTGATGCTGCCTATATAGTCAAGGCATGCCTCGGTGACAGTGACGCGGTGTATCTTTGATTTCAGTATTTCGAGCTCCATGTATCAGAGGCTGTGGAGGGTTCAGACGTTGAATTTGATGTTGTCGATAAGCCTTACATCGCCGCAGTATACGGTGACACACCCCACGGCGGGAGCGGTATGCGGGGCATCCCACGTGGCGAGGGGCTGCATTGTCAGCGGGTCGACAATCTCGAAATATTCGGTTTCGAGGCCGTCGACAGCGTCGATGGTGTCCTTGACCCACTTTTTCACCTCGGCAAGCGGTGTGGCCGGCGCCATCTCCACAGCCTTGGCAAGCGTGGCGTGTATGGCCGGCGCTATGGCGCGCTGTGCCGGTGTGAGGCGCACATTGCGGCTGCTCATGGCCAGGCCGTCGGCCTCGCGGCAGATGGGGCAGTCTACAATCTCGAGGTCGAACCCTTCAAGCTCGACCATGCGGCGTATCACGGCAATCTGCTGGAAATCCTTCTCGCCGAAATATGCGCGTGTGGGACGCACCATGTCGAAGAGGCGGCTTACGATCTGTGCCACGCCGTTGAAATGGCCCGGACGCATGGCACCCTCCATCACCTCGGCCACGGGGCCGAGATCGAACACGCGGGTGTCGGGTTCGGGGTAGACCTCCTCGACCGTGGGCATGAAGGCATAGTCCACACCGGCGGCCTCAAGGCGTGCGGCATCGGCCTCCTCAGTGCGCGGATAGGTGCGGAGGTCTTCCGGGTTATTGAATTGCGTGGGGTTCACGAATACACTCACAACCACCACGTCGTTTTCGCGGCGGGCGCGGTCGACCAGCGAGATATGACCGTCGTGCAGGGCGCCCATGGTGGGCACAAGTCCCACAGACTCGCCGTTTTCGCGGCGGCCGGCCAGACGGTCACGCAACAGGTCGACACTTCTGATTATTTCCATTGTCAAATGAAATTTTCAGGAAAAGATAAACAGTTGTCTGAAATCTGTGTGAAAAAACATTATTTCACGCGAGTTCAACGGGCGCAAAGGTAGCTATTTTTTCGGAATTTACCTAACTTTGCACACTCTAACAGCACCCGCCACATGCAACAGGAATTTGAATCATCACTGCTTGAAAGCGCAGTAACCGAAATATCGCGCCTCCCCGGCATCGGACGCAAGACAGCCCTGCGCCTTGCCCTGCACCTGCTCAGGCAGGAGACCTCGGTGGCCGTGAGCCTCGGCGAATCGATAATAAACATGCGGCGCGGCATACGCTACTGCCGGGTATGCCACAACATATCCGAGGCCGACACCTGCCCGATATGCGCCGACACGCGCCGCGACGCCTCTACGGTCTGCGTTGTCGAGTCGGTAAAGGATGTGCTGGTGTTCGAGAACACGCGGCAGTACCGCGGGCTGTATCATGTATTAGGTGGAGTGATCTCGCCCATCGACGGCGTGGGGCCCGACCAGCTGCAGATCGATTCGCTTGTGCAGCGTGTGGCCTCGGGCGAGATTTCGGAGGTCATCCTGGCCCTGAGCGCCACCATGGAGGGTGACACCACCGAATATTACATATACCGCCGCCTCAAGGCGTTGGGCCGCGACGTGAAAATCACACAGCTGGCACGCGGCGTGGCCGTGGGCAACGAAATCGAATACACCGACGAGGTAACCCTGGGGCGCTCGCTGCTGAACCGCACGCTTTTCTCCGACTCGACAAGTTTCTGACCATGACACTACCTGCCGTGACACTGCGGGCCCTCGAGCCGGACGACACCGACTGCATCTATGCCTGGGAGAACATTGGCGACAGCTGGCAGTATGGCTACGCACCGGCCCCGCTGTCGCGTCACCAGATATGGGAATACATACAGAACTACGACGCCAACCCCGTCACCGCCGGGCAGTTACGCCTGATGGTCACCGATGCGGCAGGAAACCGTGCCGGTGCCGTGGACCTTTATGAAATAGACATGCTTAACCGGCGCGCATACGTCGGGATAATGATCGCTCCCGGATTCAGGGGATATGGCTATGGCACTGCGGCACTTGAAAGTGTGACCCGCTACTGCCGCGACGTGCTGGGACTGCATCGCCTCTGGGCCGAAGTCGGCGCCGACAACGCGGCGTCGCAGGCACTGTTTACACGTGCCGGCTACCGGGCTGTGGCCAGACTGCCGGAAAGATGCCGCCGCGGGGATGATTATGTGGATACCATCCTCTTCAGCCGTCCGCTCAGTTATACTGCGGATTGACGGGGTGATAGAGCCAGTTGCGGTATGCGGGACCCATACGGCGTACCATCTCATACCAGAACGAGTCGCCGTCGTGCCTGAGGATATCGGCGTTCACCGGTTCCGGCCCCACTGCCCAGACATGCTGTGAGATTTCCGATTCGAGCTGAAACGGATCCCAGCCGCTGTAGCCTACGAAAAATCGCATTTGCCCCTCGGTCTCGCACCCCATGTTCACATACGAGCGCACACTGTCGAAGTCGCCGCCGATATAGAGTCCGCGCGCAAGCTCACGCGCCCCTTTGAACTCGCCGGGGAGGGTATGTATATAGAAAAGCCTGTCGGTTGACAACGGGCCGCCGCAGAATATAGGCACGTCCACCGAATCGTCTATCCCCTCTATGGCCTCGCCGAGTGTGTAACCTGTCGGCTTGTTGAGCACCAGGCCCATGGCCGACTTGCCACGCTCATACTCGACAAGCGAGATCACGGCGTGGTTGAAATATTCCTCGCGCAGAAACGGCTCGGCCACCAGCAGGTCACCCACCACCGGCTGGCGTGTCGGCATGTTTATGCGGAACAGCGAGGTATCAAGATTTGGCATATCCATACACATCTCGGTTATAACTGGTAATAGTCGGGAGGCGCCGGCGGCTGGCAGACGCACACGCCATACGGCGAAGTTACCTCTTTTATATGTTAAAAACAAATAACCCACCCCACTTTATGCATTATTTTGCAAAAAAACGGCGGCAAAGCACAAAATTGTGCCTTGTCGCCGTCTTTCGGTACATACCGGCGTCAGGCGGGGTTGCTGAGGGCGGCGTCGATGACAGCCACGGCGGCGAGGTTCACGATGTCGCGCACCGGGGCGTCGACCTTGACGAAATGCACGGGGCGTTTCAGGCCCATCTGTATCGGGCCTATCGACTCCCCTACCCCCATTTCGAGCAGCAGACGGGTGGCGGTGTTGGCGGCCGAGAGGTTTGGGAACACCAGGGTGTTGACCTGTTTACCCTTGATGCGGTTGAAGGGGAAGACACGGTCGCGCAGCGGAGCGTTGAGCGCATAGTTCACCTGCATCTCGCCGTCGACGGCAAGCGCGGGTTCCTCGGCATGCAGACGGTCGATCACGTTGTGCATCTTGGCGCTCTCCGGGGCATGGCTCGACCCGAAGTTGCTGTACGCACCGTTACGCATATAGTCATCAGCCAGCATTATTGCCT
>USKE01000154.1 GCA_900555165.1 uncultured Porphyromonadaceae bacterium
GCCGTCGGCCGTGTAGACCTCGAATGCGCCGCCCGATACCACGATGGCACCGCCGCTGACCTTCACTGCCGCGTCGCCGTCGGCGGCGATGTCGCCGATTGCCGACGGATCATATTCGGCGATGTTGTTGAACAGTTCCCAGCCGTAGGCCCCGGCGTAAGCCTCCTTGCTCCCCACAGGCACATAGAGCGTGTTGCCGTAAGCGCCCATGAGCATGTTCTGGTCGTCGCACACAGGGGGCACCGGGTTCAGCGAATATACATCGCCCCATACGCCCAGCGCGAAACTTCCGGCGGCGAGACCCGTCACCGATGCGGGCAGCTCGAGCTTCTGCAGGCGGCAGTACGAGAATGCCGACTCGCCCACGCTCTCAAGCCCCTCGGGCAGAGTGACCGATGTAAGGTTGACGCAACCCATGAACGCCTCTTTGTCGACCGTCTTCAGCTGTGCGGGCAGCGTGACTTCACTGAGGCCGCAGTTCATGAACAGGCCCTCCCGGAGCCGTTCCCACGAATCGGGGATTGTCACCGACTCCAGACGGTCCATTCCGGCGAACATCTGAGGTTTCACCACATCATCGGCGCAGTGGATGTCGAGCGTCTTGAAATTGCATCTGAAGAACGCGTTGCGGCCAATCGACGTCAGTCCTTCGGGCAGGGTCATGCTCTCTATTGCCAGGCATGCGCTGAAAGCGCTCTCGCCGATTGACACCACAGTCGACGGCATGTTTACCGACACCAGATTCTCGCACCCCGAGAAAAGTTCTGCGGGCACAGACGTCATTCCCTCAGGGAGCACGGCCTCTTTCAGCTCCTGACACCACGAAAACGCACCACTGCCGAGGCTGGTGACAGATGCGGGAATCGACACCGACTTAAGATTCGTCCAGAAGAAAGCATGCCTGCCGATAGTCTCAAGCCCATCCGGGAGGTTTATCTCTTCTACCAGACACTGCGAGAATGCCAGTTCACCGATCTCCTTGATTGATGCGGGCAAAACCACCTTCTTGAACTCCTTATGAGAGAACGCTCTGTATCCGATGGTTTCCAGCTGGTCGGGGAGCACGAGTGTTTCCTCTTTCCAGTCAAGCGTACCATTAAATGCTGACTGTCCGATGGACTTCAGCGATGCGGGGAACTTGAAATCAGTCAGAGGCAGGTTATTAAAAGCCAGCATGCCGATTTCGGTAATCTGGTCGGGCAGAATCACGGTCGAGATCAGCGATTGGTTGCGTGCGCCCTCTACCGGATTGCTCTGCAAGTGGATCCAGAAGGCCTTTGCGGGAATCACGTTCCCCTCGGGCTGTGCGCCGCTCAGATCCACCGACCTCAGGTTGCCGCAGTAACCGGCCAGACAGAGTGTGTGGAAGTCGGCCTCGTTCATCGGGCCTTCCACCTCAACGGCGTCGATTACATTTACCTGGTCGCCAAGCACGGCACTCAGCTCGCCCGCCTGGGTTAGCACGGCCTTGAAAGGCTCGGCCTGTGCGCCGACGGCAACAGATGCCATCACGCCGGTGACAAACATGAGTAGAAGTTTTTTCATATTGTCAGAGATTGAAATTATTGAAAAAAGGTATGATTGTTAGCTGTGATTTTATGGCAGTGCATTGTGGCGATACCGGTTTTGCATCCCCGGTGATCATGCCAGTTTGCGGGCATAAAAATGTGACAGATTGTTTAAAATTTCCCGCAAGTTACAGAAAATTTCTGAAACTCCATGCAACTTGCGGGAAATTTTTTCATCAGTATGTGAATTTTACTGTTTTTACTGTTTCCACAATCCATGTGTAGACAGTAGACGATTGCCATCTGACTCCGATGAATCAGCGCACAGTAGGGAAATCTTTGGTCTCGATGATTTTACCGAAATCCTTCCACTGGTCGGCGGCGGCATATTTGGCCTTGCAGCCTACGGGAACATACAGAGTGCGCTCGTCCGCATAGTCAAACGTATAGTCTGATAGACATACCGGCGGTTCCTGAGCCTTTATATAGATAGACGAAAACGTACAGTCCCCGGCAAAAGCGGCGAAATCGATTTCTTTCAGGGATGACGGCAAAACAAACACATCGATTTTCGTATGCCAGAAAGTCATCCCGTCTATCTTACGGGTATCATCTGACAGAATGAGGAGTGAGAACTCAACGTTGTCGTATAGGAGTGCTTCATCGGTACTCAGCACGCTATTGATACCCGGGGGGAAAAATGTCCAGGCGGGGAAGACTCCCTCCGGGGTTGTGGTGCCGCTCATGTCAAGCTTTTTCAGTTTGCCGGTGATGTTGGCGATACGTGCCGTTTCCAGGTCGAACTCATTTATGGGGCCGGTCACTGTGAGCGTTTCAACCGTCGTCAGTCGGTCACCCAGGACTTTACCTAAGGTACCGGCCTCGGTCAAGGTTACTTGCTCCCCCTCGGGAACGGGATCCGGGTCGTCGTTGTCAGAGCAACCCGTCGGCAGACATGCAGCCAGGCATACTGCAAGCGCATATACAAATTTCTTCATTGCTTGTTGATTTGTTTGTTGGTTTTTCGATGTTTCTGTCAGGATTGATGAATCTGGACTGTTTTTCGTGTGAATGTGAAATTTCCGGCAAGTTACGGATTATTCTCGACATAACCCGCAACCCGCCGGAACAAATCTCACATTATCGCGTAAATTTAACAGTTCCTGTCACATTCTCTCCTGCGATGTATGTGACTGCGTAGACACCCTGCGGCATTGCCGATAGGTCTATCTCCTCTTTCACGGCGCCCTCGGCAAGAGGCACGCTCATGCACTCGGTGTTGTTGAGCACCGAGGTGACCACCAGACGGCTGTCACGCCCGGCGGCGCTGATGAGCGTCACCACAGCCACATCGCGGCCGTCGGTCTCGACAGACCTAATACCGCGCGCCGGTTCGAGCGACACGCAGGCCTTGGCGCCCTCGCCGTCGGCGGTGTACGCCTTGACGGTAAACTCACTGTTCTGGGCTGTGGGCGTTACGGAAACGGTATTGCCGGTGCCGATTTCGTTGCCCGAGCCATCTGACCAGCTGATAGCCTCGAACCCGGCGTTGCCGACTGCGGCAAGCTCTACTGTGCCGTCAGCCTTTTCTGCCGTGGTAATCCCGACCTCCTCCGCCGACTGGCGCGGTGCGTTGATAACGAATGTCTCGCCGCCGACTATTGTGCCGTCTTCGGCGCGCTGTATAAGGTCGAAAGTATATGTCTCGTCTTCAGCGGCAAACTTGTCGAAGTCGAACCGGAGGGTTACCTTGTCGAATTCCTCGGCACCGAGCGATATCGACTCGACCCTGTTGTCGGGCGAGGCGAATCTGACCACACGGTTACCGCGGGCGTTCACCGCGGGTACGGCGGCCATGTTCATGACACGCATGCCACCCTGCTGCCATCCGGCGCTGATCTTCGGTGCCATCTCCATACCGATCGAGGCTTTCTGATACAGAGCCTCGTCGGCACCGGTGCGCGGCACAAGCTCAAGAGAGAATGTCTGCTGTGTCTCCTCGGGGTTGCGCACATATACCGCGACACCCTTGCTCGCGCTCTTGGCGTCGACAACGGTCACGTTGCGCTGTGCCTGGAGTTTGCTGTTAAGCACATCGTAATACTTTGTGCCGTCGATTGACTTGGCGTCAGTCTGCGAATCGGTGATTTTGGCGAACAGGCAGAAGTGGTGCGATGCCGGGTCGGTGTTTGTCATCAGCTCACCGGGAAGAGTCCAGGGAATCTTGATAATCGTGCTTGAACCTGCGGCTATTTTCGGAAGTTTTATCGCCGGCATGTGCTCGCCTATACATCTGCCCTGGCTGTCTTTTTGCTTGCCGACCCAGGTGTTATAGGTAAATCCGCTTGAGGCCAAAGCCCAGTGCATGTGCAGCCATTTATCGCTGACAATCGGTTTCTTGCCACGGTTGGTCACCCTCACATAAATATATGCTTTGGTGTGATTTTGTGAATAGTACGGGTTTTCATAGACATCACCGCCGTCGTCTGCATTTCTGACCCATATATCAGGACTGATCCAGTTCTTGTCGGTTGACCGGTTGGGAACACGTCCTTTATCCTCCGGATTATCCCGGATAACCAGGTCAACGGCGGTCGGCAGATTAGAAAATGCCAGGTCTTCGCCTAATGACTGAGGGGACGCCCCGTATTGGGGATGTTCCGCATTCTCCTTAGCTTTCCTGTCATTTTCCCGAGCATATTCAAACGCCTCTTCCATTGACACGACACCATCTTTGTCTGCATCTGCGTCCACTTTTTCACCATATGGATTTTCTCCATTAATAGCAGATGTCCAATGATATAGAAACTCATCATACAGTTCATCCTTGGTCGCATATGACACCTCGACATTCGAGCATGCAGTTGCCACCACAGAACCTGTACAATAAAGGTCGTCTTTAAATCCTCCTGAATTGCATTGGCCTAATACGACGTTAATGTTAACGTATTTCATCCTGAACGGCAATAGCATATAAGCTAATTCATTATCATATAGGCGTTCTCCATGCCAGAGTATAATATATGATTTTGATGTTTTGGGATCTCTGTTGCCATGGTCTGTCACAAAAACAAACAAATGGTCATCTTCCTTAACAATAGTTGATAATTGTTTGAAAGTTGACTCTATATTTGCTTTAGTTGCGGCCATATGAATCTCGTCATTGTTGTCAAAATCAAGATCCAATGATTGCGACACTATGGTTCCATCAGGCAAGCGCATATCACCTGCTGGATTATTGCCATCTGACATCAGTGGGAAGATGTTGTCTTTTGGCACTCCATACTTGGTTCTTAGAGTCTGATACAGGAACGAGCAGTCATTCCAGTAGCGCACATGGTTATCGTTCATGTTGCCGCCGCCACTGATTATGACCACATATGTCCGTGCCCCGTTAGCCTTTTGATTATCGGTCAAAGGCACACGCTTTAATACAGGAGGATTTCTATCTGTCGGCACACCTTCAGCTGCATGAACCTGTAGCGGCACCATTGGTGAGGATGGAGGTAAATCCATAGATAGTTTAGTAATTGAAACTGACAGTGGATTAGTGCCTGTTTTGAGAAATGTCGGATACTGAACTATATAACACTCATGAGCCCACCCTCTTTCAGGAGTAGGGTCTACAAAGAATGTCCAGACATTATTTACATCTGAATTTGCAGGTTCGGTCTGTGTATTCAGTCCAAAGATTTCGGCATTTGCATCGAAATGCCGCTTAACCATGTTGAACGCCGCTTGTGCGGAAAAATAGAAATACCCCGCGGGAGGTGTGACATCACCGTAAGCGGTGACGCACATGAGTGTTGCAATCAGCAACAGCAGAAGTTTTTTCATGATGTTTGGTGTTGAAGTGAGGTTGAGTTAT
>USKE01000155.1 GCA_900555165.1 uncultured Porphyromonadaceae bacterium
CTAAGGACGACCCCCGCACGTCCACTCGTCGGCCAGCTCGTCGAAACCGATCACGAGCCTGTCGTCACCCCCCAATGTCAGAACCGGGGGTGCCAGGCGGTCGCCGTCGACGCGCACCGTCAGGGTGCGGAAAGCGGGGTCGAATATACATGTGCGCGTGTCGGCGCCGACTGCCGTAATGACTGACGTTACCATGAAACATAACAGCCACATCACACGGCGCATTATGCGCTGCGTGGCATGAGTCTGCGTTTTATGTAGGGCTTGTATCATCGGCAACATCTCATGTAATGTGGCTCACCACTGTATGGGGGTCTTGCCGTGGGCGGCGAGGTACGCGTTCGCCTGCGAGAAATGATGGTTGCCGAAAAAGCCGCGGTGGGCCGACAAAGGCGACGGATGCGGCGACTCCAGCACCAGATGTCGCGTGCGGTCTATTACCGCACCTTTGCGCTGCGCGTATGAGCCCCAGAGAATGAACACCAGGTTGTCGCGCCCGTCGGAAAGGGCCTTGATGGCGGCATCGGTAAACCGCTCCCACCCCATGCCCTGATGCGAGCCGGCACGGTGCGCCTCCACGGTAAGTGTGGCATTGAGCAACAGAACACCCTGACGCGCCCAGCGCGACAGGTCGCCGTCGACTGGCATCGGTGCGCCGGTATCGGCGCTCACCTCCTTGAATATATTGATTAGCGACGGGGGCATGGGCACGCCGGGATTCACCGAAAAGCACAAGCCGTTGGCCTGCCCGGGTCCGTGATAAGGATCCTGGCCGAGAATCACGACCTTGACATCATCAAACGGTGTGGTGTCGAAAGCCGCGAAAATCTTTGAGGCGGGTGGATAAACCGGGCCGTTTGCGTATGCCTGGCGCGTGAACTGCACCAGCGAGGCAAAATATGGCTGGTCAAACTGCTCTTGCAGACGGTCTTTCCACTGCGGGTCTATTCTAACTTCCATCAGCGCAAATTTAGCCATTTTTGCCGAGGCGGCCAAATATCACATAAGTAACATACGTTACATAAGTCACATACGTTACATTTAACCTGATGTAACATATGTGACTTATGTAACTTATGTGGCGTATGTGGGGCGGACGTTACTTGCGCAGAACCTCAAGAGCCTCCTTGTAGGCAGGTTCGTGGGTGATCTCATCCACGAGATCAATGTATCTTATCACGCCATCCTCGTCAATGATGATGACACAGCGGGCAAGCAGACCGGCCAGGGGTCCGTCGACAATCTGCAGGCCGTAATCCTTACCGAACTCGGGCGAGTTGAAAGCCGAGGCGGGAATCACATCCTTAAGCCCCTCTGCGGTGCAGAAACGGCCGGCGGCAAAGGGCAGGTCCATCGACACACAGAGCACCACGGTGTTTTCAAGATCTGATGCCTCTTTGTTGAACCGACGCACCGAGGCGGCGCACACCGGGGTATCGAGACTGGGGAACACATTGAGCACCACACGCTTGCCGATGAAATCCGACAGGCGAACATGCTTAAGCTCCGGAGTGATGAGATCGAATGCGGGCGCCTTGGCGCCGGTGGCGGGAATCATGCCGTAGATGTGGCAGGGATTTCCCTGAAAATAAACAGTTTCCATATCGATATGTCAGTTAATCTTTATTTGGCCACCCGTCAGTTTGCGCGGGCGACTGCCTGTATAACGCTTTCGGCAAGGTTTGAGTTGAAACCGAGCACGGTTTCCTCTATCACGCCGTCGCGGCCGGCAACAATCACCACCGGAAATTCGTTGGCCCCGCAGTCACGCGCCAGACCGCGCGCCGACATCAGCAGGCGCTCATTGTCGTTGACCTGTGGCACCACCTCCTCTATCATATCGGCGTTCGAGGTAACGAAGGCCATCACCAGCGTGTTCTGCATTGGCAACGATGCCGATGCCTTGCGCAGAGCCTTCACGGTCTCGCCAACAGACCCTACTGTGGGGTCGAGCAGGGCAATCACCGTCGGGAATTGAAAACGGTCACCCTTGTGGTGAGTGTAACGCTCGCCTGTGGTGGTAGGCAACGAAATCTGCGGCATCGGGAGTCCGCGCAAGTTCTCGACACGATAGTTGCTCTCGCGGTATTTCTCGAACACCTCGGGGAACATGGCAATCAGCGCCTCCTCACCCTCGGGCAAAGCGGCCGGTGACCCCGCGGGATATGAGAATGTGGCCTGTACCTCCTGTTCGCTCACCTGCCCGGGGTTGAACTCGTTCACCAGGCGCCGCGGCAGACCGGTAGCAGGGTCGGCAATCAGCGTGAAATAGCGGCCGTCAAAACCGCGCACGTTCTGGGTGGCCTTGACCACGGTGGATTTTTCGCCCGAGACCAGCGTATCGGCAAAGAACCTAACGGTAAAGGTACTGTCGGCAGACATGGCACGCAACTGCGCGCCAAGCGACTGCGGCAGCAGATCAACGAACAGGAGGTCCGTTGGCCTGCACACCGCCCCCGCGCGTCTGAAAAGGTATGGAATCCCACTCGAAATGATATTCCTGCAGCCTGTGGTCACGGTAACGGTAATGGCTCCCCTTGCTGTAGCTGAGGAACCCCTCTGAAACAGTCTCACGGGTAGGGAGCGACCATTTTATAAGATAGTCGACCGGCGAGAGCGGGTCGTTTTCGGCGCGCTCTGAAAGCAGGTCGACCGTGTAGACAATATCATCCTCGGCCTGCGGCAACGACACGGCATAGTCCACCGTTGCCTGGAACGTCGGCACAGCCTCAAGCATGGCGGCAAGCTCCCCTATATTAGAGTATTTCCCTCCGGCCGTAAGCCCGGAGGGAAATAAAGCTGCTATCACCATTAAAATTCCAAATTTCCCTGTCATAAATAATAGTTGCAAACGTGGAATCGGTTCCCGTATCGGGGACATTCTGATATTAAAACATGGCCGCGGCGCGAAAGTTCACGCCGCGGCCGTTATTTTTTCGTGAAATTTCAGTCTACTGAAATTTCAGTGGCCGGAGCTACCCGGCGTGACAGCCCGGCGGCATACCGCATGAAAAGTCCCAGGAACAGCGCGGCCACGGCAAGTCCCGCACCGGTGCCGACAGTGATGGCGAGTCCGAAACCCTCGGGCGTGGGAGCCACAAGCAGATAGCTGACCGTGACCACGGTCATGAACAGCGCCGGGAACAGCGTGATGTAGAACCAGCGGCGGTGACGCGCCAGATAGACCGAGGCCGCCCAGAGGGTAAACTCCGCCAGTGTCTGGTTGCACCAGGCGAAATAACGCCAGAGCACATTGAAATCTATCATCATCACTATGAATGTCACAGCAAAGAGCGGCACGCAGATAATGGCGCGGCGCACTATATCGGTCTGCCGCAACCGGGCGAAGTCGGCTATGATCAGCCGGGCAGAGCGCAGGGCGGTGTCGCCGGTGGTGATGGGCGCGGCCACTACACCGATAATGGCGAGGATGCCACCGAATGTGCCGAGCCACCCTATGGAGATGTCGTGCACGAGCGCGCCGGGTGTGCCACCGTCGGCCATGTACCGTGCCAGGCCGTCATATCCGCCGGTGAAGGCTATGGCCGCCGCGGCCCAGATCAGAGCCACGATACCCTCGGCCACCATGGCGCCGTAGAATACCGGACGGGCAAGTTTCTCGTTGGTGATACAGCGCGCCATCATAGGTGACTGCGTGGCGTGGAAACCCGAAATGGCTCCGCAGGCTATGGAGATGAAGAGCATCGGAAATATGGGATGCGTCTGTGCCGAGGGGTGCCGGTTGGCGAAACCTTCGGTGATATTGTCGGGAATGGGGACGTCGCCGAAGAGCATGACGCACATGAGCGCTACAGCCATGAAGAGCAACGCGCCGCCGAAAACCGGATAGAGGTTGCCGATGAGCTTGTCGATCGGCAGCATCGTGGCCAGGATATAGTATATGAATATCGCCACCGACCAGAATGTGACATCCATGGCATCAGGTGTCATGGCGGCAAGCAGACCCGACGGCGTGAGCACGAACACCGCGCCCACAAGAATGAGGAGCACCACCGAGAACACCAGCATGACATGACGCACCCCGTTGCCAAGTTCGCGGCCCACCAGCTCGGGCAGAGATTTGCCGCCCGAACGCACCGACATCATGGCCGATATGAAATCATGCACGCCGCCGGCAAGAATGGTTCCGAACACAATCCACATGAATGCCGCCGGACCGAACATTATGCCCATTATGGCACCGAATATCGGACCCATGCCGGCGATGTTGAGGAACTGTATCATGAATACCTTCCAGGCTGGCATGGGGATGCAGTCGACGCCGTCGGGCGCGGCGACTGCCGGAGTCTTGCGTGCCGGATCGATGCCGAACACCTTTTCGGCCAGCAGACCGTAAACGAAATAGCCGCCGACGAGCACGGCAAGAGCAACAAGAAAAGTGGTCATAACGGTTTTCAGAAAAGAGAGGTTATTTCAAAAAGAGAGTTTTTTTGTTTTCATGGCAGTCAGGGGTCGGCTTTCAGTCGGCGGCCTCGACAAGCTGGTTGCGCAGACGGCGCAGCTCGGTGTCGGTTTCCTCAAGATTGCGCTCGAGAGCCTGAATCTCGCCGGCACGCGAGGTATCGCCCCCCGCATAGCGGTTGCGGGCCGCGCTGAGGCGGCGTGCGGTGTCATCGCGCCCCTGAAGGGCCTCCACGTAATTGCGGGCGGCCTGTTTCGCCATCCCACCCGGCAGCTGCGAGTAGCTCGTGAGCACACCCCGGCCTGGCACATAGACCGTGAAGTCAGGCGCCGACGACGCAGTGCCCTGCGCGGCCAGAGCGGCCATGCGGCGCCGGGCGGCGGTCACGTCATCAGCCTTCCCGCGCGCGGCCGGCGACAGCAGCGCCTTTGCGGCGAGGTCGGGGTCTTCGGGGTCGACATTGACACGCATCTCGGCCGGGATATATGTGTATATGGTGACCATGCCGGGCACGCGGTTGCGGTCTGATGCGAACCAGCCTATGCCGGTAAACTCGTCGACAGCCATCATATAGTCGTTGTAGGGGGAGTTGTAGGGCATACCGAGGTTTACGGGTTCAAGAAAACCGTCGTCGGTGCGGCGTGCCATATATATGTCATAACCGCCG
This sequence comes from uncultured Porphyromonadaceae bacterium, assembly GCA_900555165.1. Classification (GTDB taxonomy): domain Bacteria; phylum Bacteroidota; class Bacteroidia; order Bacteroidales; family Muribaculaceae; genus UBA7173. The sequence goes on from USKE01000155.1 coordinate 5,091, forward strand.
AGCGAGTCATCGCTGTCAGAGGCGTAATAGAGCGTGATTCCGTCGGGCATCATGAACGGATAGGCGGCGTCGGCGCCGTCCGAGGCAAGCGTCTCGCCGAGCGGCGCAGGCGTATCCCATTCATCGCCATAGAGTGCGTCGGCCCATACCAGGCGGTTGGTTCCGGCAGTGTCGGGAGCCGACCATATCATCTGGCGCCCGCTCTGGGGGATGAACACCACCGTACTTTCGTCGGCCTCGACATCACGCGGCAGCACGTCGCGGCCGGCGA
>USKE01000156.1 GCA_900555165.1 uncultured Porphyromonadaceae bacterium
GGCCACCGCCGAGGCACTCACCCCCGACGGATGGCTCAATACGGGCGACCTCTGCACACGTGACGCCGACGGGTATATCTATATCCACGGCCGCGACAAGAACATGATACTCGGCCCATCAGGCCAGAACATATATCCCGAGGAGATCGAGGCCAAGCTGAACGAGCTGCCCCTTGTGGGCGAGTCGATTGTGCTTGACCGCGACGGACGCATCATAGCGCTCGTGCACCCCAACTACGAGCAGGGGCGCATAGAGGGGCTGACCGACCAGCAGACCGAAAAGCGTGTCATGGGCCAACTGCCGGTGCTCAACAAGGAGCTGCCGGGCTACTCGCGCGTGTCGGCGTTCGAGATTCACACCGACGAGTTCGCCAAAACCCCGAAACATTCAATCAGGCGTTTCCTTTACAAATAAGCGCCCACCCATAACTCCCATAATTCCCATAACTCCCATAATTCCCACGCCTGATGCAATGGGAGTTATGGGAGTTATGGGAATTATGGGAAACCTTTATTTTACTATTTTACGGGGGTGAGGCCCAGCTCTGAGGCGGCGAAACCGAGCATGAAAGCGTAGGCGGCATCATGGTCGTTGGGGAGTTCGCCGTCAAGTATGCCGTTCTTTATGCGCTCTTTGATCAGTCCGACCTCGCGGCATTCGGGGAGCCCGAAAGTCTTCATGATTTCCAGGCCACCGACAGGGGGCTGGAAGTTGCGTATGCGGTCGCGCTCTTCAAGCTCAACCATCTTGCGGCGCACAAGATCGTAGTTGGCACGGAACCGCTCGACCTTCTCGCGGTTGCGCGAGGTTATATCGGCTTCGCAGAGCGTCATCAGGTCGTCGACATCGTCGCCGGCCTCGAAGAGCATGCGTCGCACGGCCGAATCGGTCACCTCGTCTTCGACCAGGGCGATGGGCCGCATGTGCAGTTCCACGAGTTTCTGCACATATTTCATGTGCTCGTTCATGGGGAATTTCATGCGGCGGAAGATGCGCGGCACCATCTTGGCGCCCACGGCATTGTGGCCATAGAATGTCCAGCCGGCGTGGGGGTCGAACTTCTTTGTCACCGGCTTGCCGATGTCGTGCAGCAGGGCTGCCCAGCGCAGCCACACATTGTCGGACTTCGCGGCCACGCTGTCAAGCACGGTCATGGTATGGAAGAAATTGTCCTTGTGGCTGATGCCGTTGACGGTCTGCACGCCGCGCATGGCGGCAAGCTCGGGGAAGATTATCGGCAGCAGACCGGTCTTCAGCAACAGCATCCACCCTATCGAGGGCTTGCGCGAACGCATGATTTTGGTAAGCTCGTCGTAGACACGCTCGCCCGAGATTATACGTATGCGCCGGGCGTTGCGCGTGATGGCGTCGAGCGTCTCGGGCACGATGGTGAACTGCAGCTGGGTGGCGAACCTTATGGCACGCATCATGCGCAGGGGGTCGTCAGAGAAGGTGATGTCAGGGTCGAGCGGCGTGCGGATCAGACCGTCGTTGAGGTCATGTATGCCGTTGTAGCGGTCAATAAGCTCGCCGTAGCGGTCGGCGTTCACGCAGACGGCCATGGCGTTGATTGTGAAGTCGCGGCGCGCCAGGTCATCGTCAAGGGTACCGTCCTCGACTATCGGCTTGCGGCTCTCGCGGTGGTACGACTCCTTGCGGGCGCCTACGAACTCGAGTTCGGTCTCACCCTTGCGCACCTGCGCGGTTCCGAAATTCCGGTACACCGCCAGATGGGCGCGCATCGCCTTGGCCACGGCCTTGGCGACCTCGATGCCCGAGCCTACGGTGACGAAATCCATATCTTTTGACGGACGTCCCAACAGCATGTCGCGCACATAGCCGCCCACGACATAGCACTCGCGGCCGAGGCGGTCGGCGGTCTCGCCGACGGTATGGAACACAGGGAGGTCAATCTTTTCTTTCAGCATAAACGCACTGTGGTGTGTGATGTGTATGACAGGTTACGGCAGAGAGATTCCGGGGTTCAGACAATGAACTCCACGATATCTTCAGGCGCCGTGGTGATGCATTCGGCATGGTCGGCGCAGACCACATAGGTATTCTCCACGCCCACGGCACCGATGCCGGGGAGAACGAACTTGGGTTCAAGGGCTATGACATTCCCCTCGCGCAATACCTGGCGCGACTTCGGGGCTATGACCGGCCACTCGTTGATCTCGATGCCCACGCCGTGCCCGACGAATCCGGCATGCTGGCGGTGCCCCATGAAATACCTTTCCAGGCCGTGTGCCTTCACAATCTCGAAGGCACGCTCGTATAGCGCTTTCGCCTCGGTGCCGGGCACAGCCTCGCACGCGAACATACGGTGTATCTCAATCGAGCACTCATGGGCGCGGCGTGCCTCGTCTGGCACAGGGCCGAGCGAGAACACACGGGTCATGTCGGTCATATAGCCGGTGTAGTTTCCGTTGGCGTCGACCATTACGGGGCGGTTGCGTTTTATCTCCTCGCCCGAGGCACCTACCGGGAGCGAGGGGTTCATTCCCGCGCCACCCAGGGCGAAATCGTAGGGCGTGGGGGCGTCGGCATTCTCGCCGGTGAGGACGCTGCTCATGAAGAACTCCATCGACTGCCCCGAGATGCGGAATATGCCCAGGTTCCCCTCCTTGCGCGAGAGATTCTCGATCTCCACGTCAAGCTCGAAGTCGGTCATGCCGATATGATAGAGCGAAGGGATGCGGGCGTAGACCTCCGAGTGCCGGGCGCCCGAGAGTTTAAGCATCTCGATTTCGCCCGGCGTCTTTACCGAGCGCGCCTCGCGCATCACATTCGTGACATCAGCGGTGGCGGGGTTGCCGAGAGCCTTGCAGAGGCGGTCGACCGTATTCCACGGTGTCAGGTCAAGCTCCAGGCCGACCGTAACCGGCACGCTGAGGCCGTTACTTTCAAGCACCCCCGGAATCTCCTCGGGCTTGCGCACGTAAGCCACGCCGTCGCCCCCGAGTTCGATGGGACGGCGCACGATCCAGAGCGGTTTCCCGTCGACGGGAAGATACGCCCACCCGGCAAACACCCGTCCTGTGAGATAATACAGGTTGGCATAGTCGGTCACAAGCATGGCGTCGGCCACGCCGGCAAGTTTCTCCTGCACCTTGGCCAGGCGCATGGCGGCCTCTTCGCGAGGCAGTATGACGAGATTCTCCATTTTTCAGAACAGTTTATCAGATAATAAACACCGCCGGGGCGCCAAAAGGTCATGTGTCAGAGAGGCGGTCAGCGCGGGTCGGCCATGAAGAAGATGCCCACCTGCTCGATGCCCCGCAGGGTGTCGGTCTGCATGATGTGACGCACCTTTACCCGGGTGCCGGCGGCTATGGCGACACGCCGCGGCAGGGTATCGGTGACCTGCAGGCGCGGGCCTATGCCGCTGCCAAGCCAACGCCCGTAGCGGTCGGCCAAAGTGAGGCGCACGGTGTCGGCATGGATGCGCCCTGCCGGGTCGGCCGACGACACCTCAAGCCACAGGTCCGTGTAGGGGAAATCTGCGGCATGCGTCACCGCGGTCACGAAATAGCCGGTGGCCACGGAGTCTCGGAATTCCGGCCGGTAGACCATTGCCTGGCCGTAGCGCCACCCCTCCGGGTCGATGTGGCGGGATTCGCTGTAATCGTTTGTGGGAGGCGTGGTGCAGCCGGTAACCACCGCCATCATCATTAACAGGGCAACCGCCGCGGCCCAAAGGGGTCGCAACGGCTGCTGATATGCGGGTATGCGGTTACGCGGTTTCACAATCTGTTTATTCTGCGGGGGTTGCGGGTGCTGACGGTTTCGGCTGGCGCGGGCCTTTGTCGGATCTGTCGGATGTGTCTGACCGGTCCGACTTGTCTGACTTCGCCGGTTTCTCTGACTTTTCGGGTCGCGGCTGGCGGTCGCCTTTGGGACGGTTGTCGGCATTGCGGGGCTTTCCGCCGTTGCGGCGGTCGCGCGACCCTTTCCCCTCACTGCGGGGTTTCGCCTCGCCCTGTGGTGCGACAGACGCCGGCGATTTGTCACCCTGCGGTTTACCGTCATTCTGAGGTTTAGAGGGTTTCGGCTGTTTCTGGGGTTTCGGCTTGTCAGAACCCTTCTCCTTATCTTTGGGCTGCCCCTTCGCTGACGAGTCTTTCGGCTTCTCCTTATCTTTAGGAGCCTGCCCCTCCTTGTTTGCTGACGGCTGCGCGCCCTTCTCTTTCTGGCCGCCTTTCTTCTTGCGTTTCTTCTTGGTGTCGAAACGCGTGAGTGAATCCTGGGTGGCAAGGTCTACCACGGCTGCCGGCTTGGCGGCGGTTTCCTCCTCCTCGGCCTTGAGGTCGAGCGGTTTCTCGCCGTTCTTGTTCAGCTCGATGACCTCGAACGCCCTCGCCGCGGTGATGGTCACCAGGTTGGCAGGGATGCTCTTGTCGGTAGAGTATGTGATCTCTCCCTTGAGAATGTCGGCTTTGAAATAGAAATAGGTATTGTCGGCAGTCTCGAGACGCGTATCCTTCGGGGGGAGTTTCTTCGATGCCTCGACATACGAGTCAATCTCGAAATTGAGACAGCACTTGAGCTTGGCGCACTGCCCGGCAAGTTTCTGGGGGTTCAGCGATATGTCCTGATAGCGGGCAGCGGCTGTCGACACGCTCACGAAGTTGCTCATCCAGGTGGTGCAGCAGAGCGGACGGCCGCAGGGGCCGATACCGCCGATGCGTCCGGCCTCCTGGCGCGCGCCGATCTGTTTCATCTCGATGCGCACCTTGAAGGTCTCGGCGAGCACCTTTATGAGCTGGCGGAAGTCGACACGCTCCTCGGCTATGTAGTAGAATATGGCCTTGTTTCCGTCGCCCTGATACTCCACGTCGCCGATCTTCATGTTGAGCTGGAGCGACGAGGCTATCTTGCGGGCGCGGATCATGGTGTCCTCCTCGCGCGAGCGGGCGGCCTGGTAGCGCTCCATGTCAGAGGCCTTGGCCTTGCGGAACACGCGCTTGTGCTCGGCGTCGGGCTTGATGCCGGCCTTGCGCATCTGCAGGCGCACCAGGGCGCCCGTCATCGACACGCGGCCTATGTCATGGCCCGGGCTGGCCTCGACGGCCACCCACTCTCCGAGTTCAAGCGGCAGGTGCGTGGAGTTGCGGTAATATCCCTTGCGGGTGTTTTTGAACTGCACCTCGACCATATCGTCGTCGGCATACCCGCCGGGGATGTCGTCGAGATAGTTGTAGCTGTGCAGTTTCGAGCGCAGGCGGCAGTCGTGACACTCGCCGTTGGCGCACCCCACGCATGTGCCCTCGGCGGGGCACTGCCCGGCGGCAC